>JBAUHS010000104.1:0-22508 GCA_049680405.1 Salaquimonas sp.
TCTGGTTCTTCCGCAGGCAATTCAATCGGCACTTCTTCAGCAGCAGGCGCAACATCAACAACCGGAGCAGGCTCTTGCAAGATTGGCGCGGGCGCTAATCCAAGGGCATTTTCAAGGTCAGCAATCAATGTTGAGAGAGAAGAAACCAGTTTAGCATCTGGGCTTTTTTCCAGCGCAGCACGGGCTTCTTCCAGCCTGATTGCCGCTTGATCCCGCATGGTTCTCAGTTGATCGAGTTGTTCCATTTTTTACTCTCCAAATACACGCGGCATATCCGCAGCCGCTAAAAACATTTCCGACAAATTGTGAGGAACCAACTAAATTTGATTTCACGCCCCAGTCCGCCAAGGTCATAAATTTAAAATATCGCGATCCAAAAAGCGATTAAATTTACACCTTCCGCCCCAGTTACAACCAGTTTTTGTTCAATTAGGGGCAATGCATTTAAAATCACAGGTTCTTTTTGGGATCAATCTTGCAAACAAAAGGCCTGTTCGAATGAACGAACAGGCCTTTTATTGTTGCGCGAGAAACACAAATCAGGTTTTCAAAGGTACTTTGGGGACTGAGCCAGAACCTTTGCCGTTTTTGCCATCGCTTTTGCCATCGGGCTTTGTCGTCTTTTTTGCTGCCGTTTTAGCCTTTGCAGTTGTCTTGCCTGCCTCTTTGGCCGTGGCTGGAGTTGCAGCCTTTTTCGGCTTTATTGGTGTATCTTCAATGGCTTCAAGCGCAATTTTCTCTTTGCCATCCTTGTCTTTCACTAAGGTCACTTTGACCGTGCCGCCTTTTTTCAGCTTTCCAAACAGCACTTCCTCAGCCAGTGGCTTCTTGATGTGTTCCTGGATCACGCGCCCAAGCGGCCTTGCACCCATTGCCTCATCATAGCCTTTGATTGCAAGCCAAGATGTTGCTTCTTTACTCAATTCGAAGGTCACGCCACGTTCGGCCAATTGAGCCTCAAGTTGCATGATAAACTTCTCGACCACTTTGTGAATGACGGGGGTTGGTAGAGCACCAAATGGAATCACTGCGTCCAAACGATTGCGGAATTCCGGTGGGAACAAGCGGTTGATCGCTTCCTCATCGTCGCCCGTACGCTTGGTTGAACCAAATCCGATGGCCGCCTTTTGAGCTTCCGAGGCTCCCGCATTGGTTGTCATGATAATGATCGTGTTGCGGAAATCGATCTGCTTGCCATTGTGGTCGGTCAGCTTGCCGTGATCCATTACCTGCAACAGGATATTGTACAGATCAGGGTGAGCCTTCTCGATTTCATCCAGCAGGATTACGGAATGAGGATTTTGATCCACCCCATCAGTCAGCAATCCGCCCTGATCGAACCCAACATAGCCTGGAGGCGCACCAATCAGTCGAGAAACCGTGTGGCGTTCCATATATTCAGACATGTCAAAGCGTTGAAGCGGAATACCCATCGAGCTCGCCAATTGTTTGGCAACTTCCGTTTTACCAACGCCTGTCGGGCCGGAAAACAAATAGGCACCAATCGGCTTTTCAGGTTCGCGCAAACCGGCTCGGGCCAGCTTGATAGAACCAGCCAAAGCTTCGATAGCCTGATCCTGACCGTAAACAACCCGTTTTAACTGGCTTTCCAAATTGCCAAGTACAACCGCATCGTCTTTTGAAATCGTTTTAGGCGGGATACGTGCCATTGTAGCGACGGTTGCCTCGATCTCGCTCACGCCTATTTCTTTCTTGCGCTGATCTATTGGAAGCAGTTTTTGTGAAGCGCCGGATTCGTCGACCACATCAATCGCCTTATCGGGCAATTTACGATCATTGATGTAGCGCGATGAAAGCTCCACTGCTGCCTTGATGGCATCATTGGTATATTTAACGCTGTGGAACTCTTCAAAATAAGGCTTGAGACCTTGCATGATATCAATTGCGTCTTCGATATTTGGCTCGCTGACGTCAATTTTCTGGAATCGGCGAACAAGTGCACGGTCTTTTTCAAAGAACTGACGATACTCTTTATAAGTTGTTGAACCGATGCAGCGGATTGCGCCGGATGACAATGCAGGTTTCAGCAGATTTGATGCGTCCATGGCTCCGCCGGAAGTAGCCCCTGCGCCGATCACCGTATGAATCTCGTCGATGAACATGATTGCGCCCTCGGTCTCTTCGACTTCCTTGAGAACCTGTTTCAGGCGTTCTTCGAAATCGCCGCGATAGCGGGTTCCGGCGAGAAGCGTACCCATATCCAGTGAGTAGATCACACAGTCAGCCAACACTTCCGGCACTTCGCCTTCGACGATGCGTTTCGCAAGACCTTCAGCAATAGCGGTTTTGCCCACGCCGGGATCACCGACAAAAAGCGGATTGTTTTTCGAACGACGGCACAATATCTGAATTGTCCTGTTGACCTCGGTTGCCCGTCCGATCAGCGGATCAATTTTGCCGGATTTGGCTTTTTCATTCAGATTGACGCAATAGGCTTTGAGTGCATCGCCCTTTTGTTTTTGGTCATCGTCATTCATGGAGCCCTGCTCTTCTTCAATGCCGCGCACCGGACGAATTTCAGCACTGCCTGGGCGCTTGGAAATGCCGTGCGAAATAAAATTCACCGCGTCATAGCGCGTCATTTCCTGCTCCTGCAGAAAGTAGGCCGCGTGGCTTTCGCGCTCGGCAAACATGGCCACCAGCACATTGGCTCCCGTCACTTCTTCGCGCCCGGAAGACTGCACGTGAATGACTGCGCGCTGAATGACCCGGTGGAAGCCAGCCGTAGGCTTGGCATCCTCGTCATATTCCGTGGCAAGATTGGAAAGCTCGTTGTCGATATATTCGGTCAGCGAGACACGCAATTTTGCAAGATCCACATTACAGGCATTCATCACCGCTGCGGCGTCAGCATCATCGATCAGCGCGAGAAGCAAATGTTCCAGCGTTGCATATTCATGGCTGCGCTCATTGGCAAATGTAAGGGCCGTATGAAGAACCTTTTCAAGACTTTCAGTAAATGATGGCAATGGATGCTCCGTTGTTTCTAATTTGCCCGCTCGCCGCTTTTTCCAACATTTTAATGGGATAATTGTTGGGTAATGCAGATGGTCTGTTTTCTAAGCTATTCAGGCTTTCAGCCTGCATTGTGGTCTCAATTACTTTTTTTCCATGACGCATTGCAAAGGGTGCTGGTTCTTTCTGGCAAAGTCCATGACTTGTGTCACTTTCGTTTCAGCAACCTCATAAGTGTATACGCCACATTCCCCTACGCCATTATTATGGACATGAAGCATGATCTGGGTTGCCTCCTCGCCGGACTTGCGGAAAAATCGCTCTAAAACGTGAATGACAAACTCCATCGGCGTAAAATCATCATTCAACAGCAATACCCGATACAGATCCGGCTTTTTGGTCTTCGGCTTGGTTTTCGTAGCCAAGCCAGTTTGGTTATCACCATCATCATTCGATGGTTTTTTGTCTTGCATATGAACCTTGCCGCTGAGCTCGGATTCAATTTTGAGATAAATTTCGCTGGAAACAGAATTTTGCATTTCAGTCTTCATTCGATCGTAAATTCCGGTTTCAATTTGCATTCAATTAGATTTTATTGATGAAAGTCTAGGTCTGCAACCTGGTTGCGTCAATCAGTTCTGAATTGAAACATACGCTCTTTTAACTTTCATCACATTCAATGTGACGCCTTACCATAGATAGTCATTGATTTTCGGATTTCAGCCCAATTTAAAACTTTTTTTAAAGAAATTGTTAGGCATAAACGCATTGGTAACCATGTGCGGTTAAATTCCCCCAATCGTCACAGTGTCAGCAAACTCTGACATGATGAATTTAATTCCTGACTTCTTGTTCAGAAGTCCTACCAATTTGGGGATATGTCGTGCGTACCTTCACCGGATCGACCAAACGCCTGGCGGCGCGTGTTATTTCTTTTACTGCTTCAACTCTGCTGCTTGTTTCCTTGTCCAGTTCGCCATCTATGGCGAAACAGGACTATGCAGGCATTGTGATGGACGCAAAAACCGGCAAGGTTTTGTATTCCCATGATGCCAATGAAAAGCGTTACCCTGCTTCACTGACCAAAATGATGACCCTCTATATGGTGTTTGATGCCATGGAACAGGGCAAGCTATCGAAAAAAACACGAATCAAGTTTTCCAGCCATGCAGCGTCCATGCAACCATCGAAGCTTGGCGTAAAAGCTGGCAGTTCGATTTCTGCCGAACAGGCAATCCTTGCGCTGGTGACAAAGTCGGCAAATGATGCTGCAGCAGCCGTTGGAGAGCATTTGGGCGGAAGCGAAAGCAAATTTGCAGAAATGATGACGGCAAAAGCACGCTCCATCGGAATGAAAAACACAACTTTCAGAAATGCTTCCGGCCTGCCCGATAGTCGCCAGGTAACAACCGCAAAAGACATGGCCATTTTGGGCATTGCCCTGCGTGAGCATTTTCCTCAGCATTACTCTTACTTCTCTACCCGGTCGTTCAAATTCGGGAAAAAGAATTTTGGCAACCACAACCGCTTGCTGGGTAAAGTTCGCGGTGTTGACGGGATCAAAACCGGATACACCCGCGCATCAGGCTTCAACCTGGTTTCATCAGTTGATGATCGCGGCCGCTCAATTGTTGGTGTTGTTTTAGGCGGAAAAACCGGCAAGAGCAGGAACGCTCAAATGGCCAAGCTGATCAATGCCTACCTGCCAAAAGCATCCAAAGGCAGAGACCGCATTGTTGTAGCAAAAGGCGGCAAGACGAGCGTATTCGCTTCGATCTTCAAGCGGCCCTCCAAGCCAGCCATTCCTGAAAAACGCCCTGAAGTTTCGCCTGTCGACAATATTGTGACTGCAAGCGTTGCGCCAGCTCCGCAAACTGCAATCCCTGCTCCAACCCCAAGTGTTGCCGTTGAAGCCCAAGGCAGCAATGATGTGGATGTGAATTCAGGATGGCATGTGCAAATTGGCGCAATGCCAAGCAGGGAAAATGCGATTGAGCGCCTTGAAAATGCTCGCAAGCAACTTCCTACAGTTCTGGCCTCTACCGTCAATTATACCGAAACTGTCGACAAGAATGGCACCAAATTGTACCGCGCACGCTTTGCGGGCTTCATCACGAAAGATGCTGCCTGGGGTGCCTGCTCGGAGTTGAAGAAAAAGAAAATTGACTGTCTTGCACTGTCGCAGAACTAAGTAAGTGTAACTCATATTTCGGGTTGTCTGTTTGGCAGCCCGTTAAAACTAAACCAATCCCATTTTGTAATGTGTAAGGGAGAGGAATGATGTCAATCGAGAAGGATGTCCTTGGCGGCGTTGATCTTGGCCGCAAGGAATTCCGACCCTCCGCTATCGGGATGCATGCTCTTCATAAGCTTGCGCCAGGCTTTACGGATCTCGGCAGGCGAAGCCCCCGGTTCAAGACCAAGCACCTGGTAAGCCTCCTGCTTTGTCATGCTACCAGAGCTCGCCGGATGAGCTTGCCCGCTGCCAGAGTTCGACTGTGTGTTCTCACGCCAGCCGGACAAACGGCGGTCAAGGTAAGCTTCAAATAGAGCGACGCTTTCAGGATCCGAGCTGATATCAGCATAGAGGCCCATCAGCGCTTCGTCGTCGAGTTGTGATAGTAATAGGCCTTCATTATCCCCTATCAACACCCTCCCGTCCATTTCGCCGCTATCATGATCGAGATGCATCTCGAATGCTGCGGAACGGACCGTGGAAGTCGTTCCGCCCGCGCCGCCTTTTATTTTTCCTACGCCGCGCATTCTTTGCCATATACCCAGGCCAATCGCAGCCAATGGAATTCCGAGCCCGCCGCGACCAATCATGATCAGAAATGCACCGATTGCCACCAGCATGATGGGCAAAATTTTATAAATCGCCGACGCTAATTTCGCCGGAGGAGTGCTGACAAATATCCAGGCAAGGCTTCCCAATATGAGAAACAAGATCAAGCTGTAAAAAATGAAAATCATGAAGTCCTGTTCCTGTGGTTTTACAATCTGACTTCAGATTGGACTTATTTCAATTGTTTCAAGAGTTGCTGGCCCCTGGTTTGGGTGCTGGATTCCAATGCTTTCAGGCCTCCCTTGGCATAAACAGCAATTGCCGCCAGTAATTCTGCCAGTTCCTTTGCAGAATTGGGGCCAAGCTTGAAATAGGCGCCTCTTGTCAAACGAGCAATTTCTTTGAACGCCCGCTCGGTCACAGGGTCATTGCCTTCCTGGAAGATAAAACATTTGGCGCCCTTAAGGCCAAGCTTGCCTGCCTGGTCACAAAGCATATCGATGTTTTCTTCCATCGCATCGCCAATATAGACCAGCGCATCGACTTTTTTATCCTGTGTTTCCTTGTAAACATGGGAAAGCACTTTGCCGATTTGTGTTTTACCGCCACGGCAATCAATACGGATCATCAAATCACGAAGCGCAGACGATTTGATCACCCATTTGGACGCACGACATTCTCCGTGCCCCCGGAAATAGATGAGTTGAACCGCCAGCCCGCCATTGGTGCCGCTGACTTCGTCTACGGCGTCGAACATTGAACTTTGAATGTTCATCGCCCGATCCCAGGTCGGTTGGCGGCTCATGGTGGCATCAAGTGCGAAAGCCAGGCGCCCTGCTCCATTCGGATTGCTGGATTTTGCCGTTTTTAAAAACGCGGTGATTTCGCCGGCTGAAGAGTGTTTTTCTGCCAGATTTACCGATGTTGGTTTGATGACGTTTTTTTCAGCCATGATGTATATTTGGAGACAAATATTACAGTTGCAAGGCTATTCATGCGCTGCACAGACAATTTCGGGGCTGTGACAAAGAAATTAGCGCTTACTCAGCAAAAATTCGCAGATCATTGACTGTCCCTTGTGAAGGATCCATCCACTTCTTGCGGGCCTCCGCTCTTTTACGGCCAATCTCATCTATCGGCAGGCGCAACATGGTCATCAATGTACGCACTTCCTGACGGGCCGCCAGATGCGAAAGGCTTGGTCCGCTTCCAGAGGTTTCTTCGGTGAGTTCATCCAGAGCCGTCATGCCGACTGGAAACAATTCACGAAAGATCACCCGCTCAGATATGCCATCTGCCAGGCGACATCCAAGGCGCATGGATAGATGCTTCAAGCTATCATACATATTGACTTTGTTACGAGAGCTGATGTGCGAAAGGCGGTTACGGACAACAACCCAATCCAGCAATCCATTGTCCACAGATCTGCGGTGACGCCGTGCGTCACGTACCATTTTCGCGTAATGCGAAACATTGAGCACTTCGCCGGAAACCGGATCTATTCGGCCAAGGACATCGAAATCGATATAGGAGTCATTGAGTGGAGTGACCAAAGTATCAGCCATTGAATGGGCCAGACGCATTAAATAGCTATCATGACCCGGCGTATCAATGACAATAAAGTCAAAGCTGCTTTCCAATTCTTGAATTATTTCAGAGAAACGGCCCAATTCAGAGTTCTCATTGTCCATGACATTATTGGTTGTTGAACGCTCAAGATGGGAGTGAGCCGATTGTGGCAAATTGAGATTGTGTTTTCTGATCCAGTTTTTACGATTTTCAATGTAGCGCGTCAGGCTCAACTGTCTGGCATCCAGATCAATGCTTGCAACTTTCAAACCGCTATTCAGCAGGGAAACAATTAGGTGCATGGCGGTTGTTGTTTTACCTGAACCACCCTTTTCATTGCCACAAACTATAACATAGGCCTGCCTACTGCCAGCATTGCGTTCCATAAACATCAGCGTTTCCCGTACCCAATAACAAACTGAATTCAATGAACTATGATGTTGTAGAAATCCGCCTTTTTCAAGCTAAATCAATGAAACAATTGAAATAACCGGATTAATGGTAAAGATGTCTTCCGATTTCATGCTGTCGAAGGAGCGTAGGATTGTCATAGCAAACCAAGTTCCTGAAGCTCTAATCTAAGCTCGGGTGGCATGCTCTCTTCCCCACTCCCGGGCTTAAGGTCTGTTGGAGCATCTTCTTTTGTCAGATATCGCCAACCTTGAAAGGCCCGCCTAGGTTGCCATTGGGTGGGAATGAGCCTTGGCTCCAGCACAAGATCGCATCTTTTGACGCCCTCCCCATCTACAAAGGGACGAACATCCAGCAGATGCTGGCGAATTTGAATATTGCCCTTGATCACCCAATAAAGCGAACCGCCATCGAGCAGCTCATCTTTTCTCTTGGGCATCATCCGAGTCGTATGTACTTGCTCCTCAGGCTTGCCGCTCACTTTGCGCTGGGCGAGACGATAATCAATCCAGGCCTGCAATTCTTCAATTGCCGAGACGCCAACGCATAATTTTACCAGATTTAACTTCATGTTTTGAAGATAGTGCAGTCTGAGGAAAAGCCCAAGCGGCGAAGCTCAACCACTAATGATTTCCACAGTTCACTCTTATCAGATGATGGCGTTCAATCAGCCTCAGCAAGAGCGATTAACCAGCCTTAGGCTCCTGAGAAATAATTTGCGCTCCGTCTTCCTTGAGCGCTCCGAAGCCACCCTCAATATGGGCAATATTTGTAAACCCCATGTCTTTCAGGGTTTTTGCAGCAAGAGCAGATCGCCACCCGGCAGCGCAGAACAGGACATATTCCTTGGACATATTGCCGAAGACCTCACGATGATAGGGGCTTTGGGGGTCGAACCAAAATTCGAGCATACCTCTAGGGGCATGCACTGCGTTTGCAATTTTACCCTCGCGGGTAAGTTCACGAATATCCCTGATATCCACGAGAATTGCATCGCCTTTGCGTTGTTTGGCCAGCGCCTCTTCAGTTGTGAGGGTTACGATTTCCTTGTTGGCCTGATCCACCAATTCCTTGATTGTCTTGATTGCCATGGGCGTTCCTGATTGTTTGCTCAGCCCATCTTATACTGCGTTTTGCAGGGCGCAAGAAAAAGGCCGCCCTTTTTAAAGGTGCGGCCATTTCTTCACTAGTACTGAAGACTAATTTTTCAGTTTACGTTTGCAGCTACGGTGGTTTTTGATCTGTCTGTTGAGACAACACCGGAGAAAGCCATCGCGCCTACAAAAATTGCAACCGCAACAAATGCCACGTTCCATACAGAACCTGGCGATTTTTCATTCAACATGATTTAACGCCCGTTTTTATTGATTTTAAGAGAAACCTCTTGCCGCTTTTTTTGTTATTGTTGTGCGGTGGAGGAGTAATTAAGGTTTTGTTAAGAACTAAGCAAGCGGATTTTGTCACAATTCTGCCACAAAAACGCATGGCTCGTACGCAACGCTTGCATGGCTGATTAATTTCCAAGATCCTTCAAAAATATATTTATACAAATCAATGACTTATTTTTACATTACATTGATATCACAGCTCTACTGAGCAACCAAATATGAGACCCGAATATCGAAGTTTCGGGCGCTGCGGATACTGATTTCAGCCTCAAAACCATAATCATTCGAAACCGGCGGCGCAAAGCTGGTTGCATCCCTTTCCCTTTTTCAAACAAAGTCTGCTATTCAAGTCCACTCCTAATGCTGCCCTTTGAGAATCGCTGGAAATGAACATCGAAAAATTGTCAACAAACGCTCACAAACCGTCTCGATTAGCTGTCTTAGACCTTACCCGTGGGTTGGCGCTCGTCGCGATGACGCTGTTTCATTTCGGTTGGGATCTGGAAATGTTCGGGTTTGTTGGGAGTGGATTTGCCTCGCAGCCAAGCATGGTGTGGTTTGCCAGATGCATCGCCTCTACCTTCCTTTTTCTGGTTGGATTCAGCCTGTTTCTGGCTCATCACAAGGGAATCAATTGGCCATCTTTTATCAAACGGCTCTTGATGGTCTTTGGGGCTGCATTGATCATCACTATTGCAACCTGGTTTGCCACGCCCGACATATTCATCTTCTTCGGCATTTTGCATAATATCACATTGGCAAGCTTGCTCGGATTACTATTTTTGCGAGTTTCGGCAATCTTGAACGTGTTAGCGGCAGTTGTCGTGCTAGCGCTGTTCTGGTTCGCCAAGAGCAATCTATTTGACGCGCCCTATTGGTGGTGGACCGGCCTCAACGCCTTTACCCCACGTTCATCGGACTATGTGCCGATTTTTCCCTTCTTCGCAGCCGTGCTTTTAGGCATGGCCGCTTCGAAAATCACTGTTGCCAATGGTTGGATTGAAAGCTGGTCGCAAATCAAATCTGAAAATGGCCCATCACGCTTGCTGCAATTTATCGGACGCCACAGCCTTGTCTATTATCTCGTTCATCAGCCTATCATGATAGCAATTTTGTATATGTTTCATTTGCTTATCCGCTGAACCGAACAAAAAGAATCATATTGCAGATGCGCTGATCAAAGCGTGTATTTAATAAACGGCGACAGCTTTCCAACGCGGTCGTAGAGCTTGCGGGCTGTATGGTTGAAGTCTTGAGTAAGCCAGTAGACCTGCCCTGCTCCATGGGCTTTTGCGGCCTCTCCCACCGCCCCGATCAACGCCTCACCAACCCGCTCACCCCGAGCCTCGGGAATTGTGAACAAATCATGGAGATAGCAACGGGCGGCATTGCTGAAGGTTGACTGGTGATAAATGTATTGGGTCAAGCCGAGAAGCTTTGCTTCACTGCCAGTGGTTTCTTCAAGAACAAGGCAGAACGGCCCGTCCTTCTCTGGCGCCATCAAACGGGCAAAAAGCTGATCTTCATCAGCCGATAAATCAACTTCGTAATAGGCCTGATAACCTTTCCAGAGCTTTTCCCACTCGGGGCGATCTGAAGATTTAAGTGGACGAATAATTCTGACCATGTATCCATTCCCAACTGAATTGAAACGCTAATATCGAGTAGATAAAATGGATAAACCCAACACAATTCCTTGGCCACCCATTTTATATGGTACAGCAATCCTAAGCGGTGTTTTACTGGGTATCTATTACCCGCTCCCCTGGATTTCCGGGATTATCTCGGACCTTGCCTTCATGCTCGGGCTAATTCTGATTGCAACGGCAATTTTCATTGATGTTCGGACATTTCTGGAACTTCGAAAGCACAAGACCACCATCATGCCCAATCAGGCAGCCAATCATCTGGTGACGAGTGGGCCTTTCAGCTTTTCGCGAAACCCGATTTACTTATCCAACACTATTCTTACCTTCGGCATTGGCATGGCCTCGCAAAATGTCTGGCTTTTCGGCACAGGCCTTTTGGCAGCTATTGCCACCAATCATCTGGCGATCCTGAGAGAAGAAAAGCATCTTTCACAAAAATTCGGTAATGCATGGCACAAGTATTCCAAGCGGGTGCGTCGCTGGATTTAGATATCTTTCGGTCCTAGGTGCTGACGCCAATTTCCGCGAGGCGGGCCAAACTGGCCTCTTCCACCTGATCAAGTTCAGACAATGTCTCTTCGATGTCGCGGCGCTTCTGCTCCAGTTCAGCGCGTTTTTCATCAACGCGGGCCATCAGCAATCGCAACTGCCCTGCCTCACCGGGAGACTCTTTGTACATCAGAAGAATTTCACGGATTTCAGCGATAGAAAATCCGAGACGCTTGCCTCGCAAGATAAAGCTCAAAAGCCTGCGTTCGGCCTGACGAAATAACCTCGTTCGCCCTCTTCGCAACGGATTGATCAGGCCCTCATCTTCATAGAAACGTATGGTTCTGGTTGAAACACCAAACTCACGCGTCAACTCAGTGATTGTATAATAGTCTTTTGAAGTCTCTTTTGCCAAAATACTTTTTCCCGTTACACTAGAAACGTGTTTTTCGGCAAATTTACGTAAAAGTCAATTCTGACTTACGTAAAAGTCAATACAGCCAAGTAGAATCTGTAGATTTCACGCCTGTCTAAATACCGAACCACCAGGCGGCCAGACCAAGGAAAACAAAGAAACCGACTACGTCGGTTACGGTCGTGACGAAAACACTTGAAGCAATTGCCGGATCAATATCAAAATGATCCAAGGCGATTGGGATCAATATACCTGCCAAGGCAGCACAAACCATGTTGAAGATCATTGCAAAGCCGATGATAAAGCCAAGATCGATATTGGAGAACCAAAGTCCTGAGGCAACACCGATCATAACCGCAAAGGCGATACCATTGATCAAACCGACCAATACTTCACGGCGAATAATCCGCTTGGTGTTGTAACTGTCAATATCGCGCTGGGCCAAGGCACGAACGGCAACTGTCATGGTCTGGGTTCCGGCATTGCCGCCCATTGAGGCGACGATTGGCATCAACACGGCCAAGGCTACCATTTGTTCAATCGTACCATCAAAAGCACCAATGACCACGGATGCCATTATCGCGGTGAATAGGTTGATCAAAAGCCACAAAAAACGAGATTTTGTGATTTCGAAAACTGAATCCGACAATTCCTCATCACCAACACCGGCAAGGCGTTTGATATCTTCATCGGCTTCCTGATGAATAACATCAACGATATCATCAATTGTCATCACGCCGACGAGCCGGCTACCGTCAACAACAGCGGCGGAAATCAAGTCATATTGCTGGAAGATGTATGCAGCTTCTTCCTGATCCATGGTGGCTTCGATTGGATGCACCGATGGCTCGGCAAGATCTTCAATACGAATGGCACGTTGAGCCCGTAGCAGCTTGTCCAGTTGAACATAACCGAGCAATTTATACCCCGGACTGATGACAAAAACTTCGTGAAATCGGTCAGGCAGATTTCCATCATCGCGCATGTAGTCGATGGTTTGGCCAACGGACCAGAACGGTGGCACTGCGATAAACTCGGTCTGCATCCGGCGACCGGCGGTCTCTTCAGGATATTCCAAAGAACGACGAAGCATGACCTGTTCATCAAATGGAAGATTATCAAGAACCTCTTTTTGGTCCTCAATTTCCATGTCTTCCAGAATATAAACCGCATCATCGGAATCCAATTCCTGGATTGCCTCGGCGATTTTTGAATTCGGCAATGAATTCATGATATCGAGGCGGATCGCTTCATCCACCTCGGTCAAGGAACTCAGGTCGAAATCATCGCCTGCAAGCTCAACCAGTTGCAATCGTTCGGGACTGGAAATTGCCTCCAGCACATCGCCCAGTTCGGACTCGTGCAGCGGCTCGATCAACGCCAGCAATTCAGTCCTGTTTGCTGAAGCAATCGCCGAAACGATCTCGGCTATGAAGTCCTGACGAAGCTGGCCATCCTCGTTGTACAAACCGGCTGACTCAGTTTCGCTCTCGCTTTCATGCGAGTGAACGTCTTGTTCGTCTACTGGCTCGTTATCCAATTTCGGGGCCCTCAGTGATCTGTGTTGTGTCATTTCTAGCTGTGTTACGGTGCGTTACAAGCCCTTTAGGTCCCTTAAGTGTCCTTAGATGCAAATAATTCCAGAAATTGCAAAAATCACAACCAAAGCTCGTTGTATTTTGACCCAATGTTAACTTTCCAATGCGAGCGTATCGCCGGGGAACATGATATATGCTCGATAATACTAACTTCAGTGCTCAAGAGGACGTCGGCAACAAAGTTGACCAGTCCGAAGCACCCACACAAGTCAGTGAACTTGATCCAAACCGTCAGCGCACGGAAGGATATGTCACGCATTGTGATACCAAAGAAGTCATTATCACGGCTGATACCGACCCAAATATTGATTTCAAAGAGAATTATTGGGCAGTCGGTCAGCTAATCTCCATATGGGTTGGTCAAAACCGCGTTATCGGCCAAACCTCAAAAGTCGAAGTTCCTGACGACCAGTGGATAAATGGTGCTGAAAACCAGGTCCGTGTTCATATCGAACTCATTGGCGAGATTTTTCAAGGTCCGAAAGGCGCGAAATTCACCACAGGCATTTCAAGTTTTCCGCAAATGGGTTGCCCTGCCCATCGGATCAGATCAACCGATCTTGCTGCTATTTACGAGAACAATGCCGAAACGACGATTGAGATTGGCCATCTGACTCAAGATACCTCTATTCCTGCCAAGATTGATTTTGAAAAACTGCTCAGCAGACACTTTGCCGTTGTCGGCTCCACTGGTGTTGGCAAATCGACTTCTGTCAGCCTTATGCTTCGAAAGATTGTTGAAGCCAGACCTGACATTCGGGTTTTGATGCTTGATCCGCATAACGAATTTGGTTCAGCTTTCCCGAACAATTCCATGGTAATTAATGCTTCTACGCTAACTTTGCCATTCTGGCTCTTTGGTCTGGATGAAATCGCTGAAGTAATTTTTCGTGGTCAGGACGGTGTGGAGCTTGAAAAAGAATTGCTCCGCGATTTCATCGTGGATGCAAAGCAGATTACCATCGACGAATCGAGCGGAAATACAAGCCATTTGGCGCGTAAGCAAACCAACAAGGTAAGGCTTAACGCTGATACACCTATCCCCTACCGAATGCCTGATCTTCTGAAATTGATTGACGGACGTCTTGGGCAACTGGATAACAAGGCTGAAAAGCCTTTGCTCAAATTATTGAGAGACCGGATTGATACGATCGTCAATGATGCGCGCTTTCAATTCATGTTTGATCCGGCAACATGTGGCGGCGATAAAATCGGTGACATCATATCGCGTATTTTCAGGGTCCCGCAAAATGGCAAACCGATTTGCGTGATGGAGATGTCTGGCCTACCTTCCGAGGTCGTTTCATCCGTTGTATCAGTGCTTTGCCGGATGGCGTTTGATCTGGCCATTTCCAGTGGAGGCGCCATTCAAACGCTTGTCGTTTGTGAGGAGGCCCACAGATATATCCCTGCGGACCCGAAAGCAGGTTTTTGGCCTACACGAATGGCTATTGGCCGGATCGCGAAGGAAGGCCGTAAATACGGTGTTTTTTTGGGCATTATCACTCAGCGCCCGGGCGAATTGGATCCTACCATCCTGTCGCAATGCAACAGTTTTTTCGCCATGCGTCTGTCAAACAAGAAAGACCAGGAAATCATCGCTGGCGCGTTCAATAGTGGTGCGCAGAGCACAATTGCGTTTCTACCTTCCATCGCCAACCGCGAATGTATTGCTTTTGGCGAAGCGGTTTACTCACCCATGCGAATGACGTTTGAGACCGTTCAAGCAAAAGACCTACCGGGCGCAAATATTCGGGAAAACCAGGATGCGGTTCGCGCAGGCAAACAGATCAATCTCAATGCAGTCATTACAAAAATGCGCGGCATTGTAGAAAGGGTTGAACTTCCTGAGATTGATGAACTGGCTGAACTTAAATCCCATAGCGGCCCGGCTCCCCAATTTGGAGAACAAGTGCCTACACCTCCGCAGCCGCACCCTGGCCACAATGCTCCAGTGCCCCGTAATTCAATGACAAACCGTGCTGGAGCGGACAATGGCGTAAACCAGCCGCAAAAGTCTCAATCCAATCAACAAAGCCCGCACGCAAGACCTGCCGGTTTTGTAACACCTGCTGCCCACACCTCCCAAAATGTTCCCGGAGCAAATCCGGTTGATCCTGCAAAACAGCCTCACAGCATCGAGCAAAGATACAAACAGGTTGAAGCTGTTATCAGCCAAGCGCCGCCAAAAACTGAAAATGCCGGCAATGCTTTGTTCAAGGCATTCAGGGCCAAGTAACCGGTCTGGCTCAAGAGCCTTCTAAATAACGATATTTTCTAGTGGGTTCTGGCCAAAAACAGTGTTTCATACACAATTTTAGCCGCGGTTTTAACTTGTCACACTTTCTCGATCAAACTACGCTACTTCCAAAGGCAAAGTAGTTATTGGCATTTCCAGTATCGATAACTGTTGCGAAATAAATTCAGGCAAAAATTGACCACTGAAATTGACTACAGGGAGTTTCGAGATGAAAAAACTAGCAGTAATGGCTTCTGCTTCTGTAATGGCACTGAGTGCCGGAGCGGCCAAAGCCGATTATGTATTGGATATCCTTCATATCAACGATCTTCACAGCCGTATTGAATCCATCAACCGTTTCAATTCAACCTGTTCCAAGGAAGATGAGATTGAGCGCAAATGTTTTGGTGGTGTAGCCCGTGTCAAAACCAAACTGGACGAACGCCGTCAGGCATTGGCTGAATCAAATGCCAATGTTTTGTTTCTCGATGCAGGCGATCAGTTTCAAGGCTCATTATTTTACTCAACCTATAAAGGGGATGTTGCAGTCAAATTTCTGAATGTGCTGAAGCCTGATGCAATGGCTGTTGGTAATCATGAATTTGATGATGGCCCGGAAACACTCGCCGCATTCATGGAAAAGGCAGAGTTTCCAGTGATCTCCGGCAATACATCTGTCTATACCGAGCCGCTTCTCAAAGACAAACTCGACGGTTATGTCATAGTTGAAAAAGGTGGAGAGAAAATCGGTATCGTTTCTGTCCTCGCGTCCGATACTTCTGAAACCTCATCGCCCGGCGATAACGTCGCCTTTGTGAATGAGATCAGTTACCTGAAAACCATTGTTCCTGAGATTGAGTCTCAAGGCGTGAACAAGATTATCGCCCTTACCCATGTGGGGCTTGAAATGGACAAGCAAATTGCCGCTGAAGTTCCTGGCATTGATGTGATCATTGGTGGCCACAGCCATACACTTCTCTCAAACAATCAAGAGCGCGCTGAAGGCCCCTACCCGGTCCTGATCGAAAACCCGGACGGCATACAAGTGCCAATCGTACAGGCCTATGCCTATTCGAAATATCTCGGCGAAATAAGCATCAACTTCAATGATGAAGGTGTTGTGACGGCTGCCTATGGCGAGCCGCATTTGCTTGATCAATCCGTTGCTCCCGACGCCAATATTCTGATTGATATTCAAGATCTGGCAAAGCCAATTGAGGAGTTGAAAGGAAAGCTTATTGGTTCTGCTGAAGGCACCGTGGACGGCGATCGCAACTCTTGCCGCCTTGGCGAGTGTTCAATGGGCAATCTTGTGGCCGATGCAATGCTTGATCGCACAAAAGGTCAAGGCATCCAAATTGCCATTCAAAATGGTGGCGGGCTTCGCGCTTCAATAGAGGGCGGCGAAGTCACCATGGGCGATGTGCTTTCAGTGCTACCTTTCCAAAATGCCGTTGCAACTTTCGAGCTGAAAGGCTCGGACATAATTGCTTCTCTTGAGCAGGGAGTTAGTGAAACCAAGGAAATTAAAGGTAAGTTTCCTCAAGTAGCCGGTCTTCGCTTTGCCTGGGATGAAGGCGTTGAGCCGCTTAAAGGCAGAGTGAAACAGGTACAAGTCAAGGATGGTGACGGTTGGAAGGATATTGATCCTGAATCGACCTATAAAGTTGTGACCAATGACTTTATGCGCAGCGGCGGCGACGGCTACAAGCTGTTCAAGACCAATGGCATGAACGCCTATGATTTTGGCCCGGGTCTTGAGCAGGTTGTTGCCGATTACGTCGCCAAGAACTCTCCCTACAAGCCCTATACAGACGGCCGCATCCTGAAAGGTGCAATGTTCACCGCAATGGTTAAAGCTGAGCCTGTCATGGAGAAAAAGGAAGAGCCTGCTATGATGGCCGGAGATTATGTTGTCAAAGCCGGTGACAATCTTTGGACCATCGCCAAGGAAAACTACGGTGATGCCTTGATGTGGAAAAAGATCGAAGAAGCAAATGGCGTTAAAAATGTTCGCCGGATGCAGATCGGTGATGTATTGAAACTGCCAAAATAAGCCATTGCGGCTTTAGCAATCATGGGAGGCAGAAATGCCTCCCTTTTTTGTGTGGCAAATTAACAATTGTTGTTATTTTTCAATATTTTCCGCACCTTTTCGAGCAAACTGATCTTGAAGATTACGGGAAGTTCTGGTTTACGTTTCTTTAATACTACCGTTGGGGAAATTTCATGAAACGTACCAGATCCATTATCACTGCAATTGCGCTTGTCGGCATGTTGTCAGCTTGTGCTTCAAAACCAAAAGACATTGAAGCAGCCTATGTTTCACCGCTCAATTATGAGCCTTATACCTGTGATCAATTGAGCCTTGAGGCACAACGTGTCTCAGCCCGCGCAGCTGAAGCAACTGGTGCTCAGCAGAAGAAAGCCAGCAATGATGCAGTCGCAGTTGGTGTTGGTCTTGTTTTATTTTGGCCAGCGCTCTTCTTCATCAAAGGCAATGGCGCAAAAGAAGCTGAACTGGCCCGTTTGAAAGGTGAGATGGAAACCATCGAGAAAGTTTCCATTCAAAAGAATTGCGGCTTTGATTTCCAAAGAGCCGCATAGCCTTCCATCAAATATCTAATGGCAAGAAACGGGGATGATTTTTCATTCCCGTTTTTTTTGTGAGATACCCAATATGGATATCACCCACAGTCAGACTCAGGTTGAAACCAAGAACTGTTGAGCTCTCCTATTCCGCCCGTTGGTCAGCAAGCTTGTCCAACCAGTCCGGGTCCATCTCCGGAACAGAAGATAGAAGGAGCTGAGTATATTCAGGATAAGGCGGAGACATGATTTCGCTCTTGGGTCCCTGCTCAACAACCTTGCCCTGGAACATCACCACGATTTCGTCTGATATCGCCTGCACTGTGGCAATGTCGTGGGTGATGAACAGATAGGTGATATTGAACTCTTTCTGCAAACGCAGAAGCAATTTCAAAATCCCTTCCTGGACGATCTGATCTAGCGCAGAGGTTACCTCATCGCAAATGATGACTTCGGGATTAGCGGCCAAGGCGCGAGCGATACAGACACGCTGTTTTTGCCCGCCGGACATTTCGCCGGGTAACCGATCCATGAAGCTCTCATCCAGTTCTATCATTTTGAGCAGTTCAACAATCCGGTCATCGCGCTGTTTGCCCCTGAGCCCAAGATAAAACTCCAACGGTCTGCCAATTATTTCCGCAACTGTCTGTTTGGGGTTCATGGCCGTATCTGCCATTTGATAAATCATCTGGATTTTTTGCAGCTGATCTTTTGAGCGATCTTTCAAAGCCGGCGGCAGCGCAACGCCATTAAACATGATCTCACCGACCATCGGTGGAAGCAGGCCGGTTATTACCCTTGCAGTGGTTGATTTTCCTGAACCTGATTCGCCCACAACGGCCACAGTCCGGCCGCGCGGAATTTTGATATTTACATCATGCAGGACCTTGACGCGTCCGCCATAAGCAGCGTCGACATGGTTGATCGACAAAACGATATCGTCGCTGATGTTCTCTTTTTTCTCGATAGAGCGCACGGCCCAAAGGGACTTGGTATAGGCCTCTTTCGGACTCTCCAGCATGGTGCGGGTTTCGGCTTCTTCTACCTCCTCGCCATAGCGCAGCACTTTGATGAAGTCAGCCATTTGCGCAACAACTGCCAAATCATGGGTGATATAGATCGCCGCCGTGTTGAACTGCTCTACAATGTTGCGCATCGCCATCAACACTTCCACCTGGGTGGTTACATCGAGGGCTGTTGTAGGTTCATCAAAGACAATCAAGTCAGGCCGCGCAGACATCGCCATGGCTGTCATGACCCGCTGCAATTGCCCACCAGAAACCTGATGGGGGAAGCGAAAGCCGATTTCTTCAGGATTAGGCAGTTGAAGCGCACGATATAATTCAATCGCATCATCGCGCGCCTCATCATCAGGGCTGACATTATGACCGATTGTTGATTCAACCGTTTGATCAATCAGCTTGTGGGCCGGGTTAAAGGATGCGGCGGCGGACTGGGCCACATAGGCAATGCGCGAGCCCCAAAGCTCCCGCTTTTCAGCCTCGGTCGCCTTCATCAAATCGATGCCGTCAAACAGGATCGAACCCTCTGTAATCTTGCAGCCGGGTCTTGCAAAGCCCATAGCCGCAAGGCCAAGGGTTGATTTACCAGCGCCAGACTCGCCAATCAGCCCCATCACCTCGCCGCGGCGCAAGGTCAAATCAACGCCCTTGATGATTTCGTGCCATCGCTCATCAGAAAATCCATCAATCTTGATGCCTCGCATCTCAAGAAGAATTTCACCCTTTTTCGGGCTTTTATGTGCAGCTTCTGCTGGCATGTTTTTCTTAGTTTTCTTGGCCATGATGCCCCTACTCCTTCAAGCCGCTGGTCTTATGCAGGAACCAATCCACTACAAAATTCACCGCAACCGTTAACAGCGCAATAGCGCCAGCTGGCAGCAATGGCGTCAGGCCCGCTTTAAGATCGTATTGGGCAAATTGTATTAGCGAAGCATTATCGCGAACCATTGACCCCCAGTCGGCGGTTGGCGGTTGAATACCAAGCCCCAGGAAGGATAGAGCCGCAATTGTCAGGAACACGAAGGAAAACCGAAGACCGAATTCAGCAACCAGTGGCGGTGCGATATTCGGGAGAATTTCCCTCCGCATGATCCAAGGCAGGCGTTCCCCGCGCAATTTTGCTGCTTCCACATAGTCCATCACAACCACATTCATAGAAACAGCCCGGGTCAAACGAAAGACGCGAGTGGAATCAAGCACTGCAATAATGATGATCAGGCTCAACACAGTTGATCCGAAAATGGACAAAAGCATCAGGGCAAAGATGAGGGATGGAATAGCCATCAAAACGTCGACAAAGCGGCTTAGGAACTGATCGAGCCATGATCGGTTGATCGCCGCAACAAGGCCAAGCCCGCCTCCGATGATAAATGAGAGAAGCGTTGTCGCCAGCGCAATACCCATCGTGTTTCTAGCGCCATAGATCAGGCGCGAAAGCACATCACGCCCAATCTGGTCCGTGCCGAAGACATGGGTTGAATCCCACGGAGCATAGGGCACAGGAAAAACCTGGGCCTGACCGTAAGGCGCAAGCAAGTGTGCAAAAATGGCCGTAAAGGAATATAGAAAAATAACGATCAATCCGAACCAGGCTGATATCGGTGCCTTTTTCAATTCGATCCACATGCGCTCCCAGCGGGTTCGACGTTTGCGAACCATGCCAACCTCGGCTGCTGCGGAATAAGTGGTTTTAGGTTCGCTCATATCAATACCAGATTGTTCAAGTTTATTTGGGACATGGTTGCAGTGTTCAAATTAATCATCTTGGGTGCAGCAATCTCGGGTTGGTGATAATGCCAATGATGTCGGCAATCAGATTGAGAATGATATAGGTTGCTGCAAATATCAGGGCGCAGGCTTGAACCACGGGAATATCCCGGCTCGTCACGGCGTCCACCATCAATTGGCCAATACCGGGATAAACAAACACCACTTCGACAACCACAACACCAACAACAAGATATGCCAGGTTAAAGGCAATAACGGTTGCGATAGGCGCCCAGGCATTTGGCAGAGCGTGGCGAAGGATAACCTTGGCTTTGGAGACCCCTTTCAACTGGGCCATCTCGATATAGGGAGATGCAAGCAAATTGATGATCGCAGCGCGGGTCATGCGCATCATATGAGCAACAATAACCAAAGTCAGCGTGAGTGCCGGTAAGGCACATTTGTTAACCCGCTCCCAAAACTCTGTCTGTGCATTTACATTGGCTAGGGATGGAAACACCGGATAAAGCGTCGCGAAGAAAAGGATCAAAATATAGGCAACGAAAAATTCGGGAAACGAGATCGTTGTCAGCGTCGCGGCATTCACCGTGCGGTCATAGATTGAATTGCGATAGAGTGCAGCTGTTATGCCAAGGAACAATGCCAATGGCACAGCGATGATTGCCGCCATGCCGGCCAGAAACAAAGTGTTCCACAGGCGCGGAGCAATCAGATCGGTAACTTCCCTTGAACGGTCAACGCCTGAGGCAGCACGCCCGGAGAAGGACGTACCGAAATCACCCTGCATCACAGCCCCTGCCCACTGGAAATATCTAAGGTAAGCAGGTTGATCGAGGCCAAGTTCTTTTCTGAAGGCTGCCTTTGTTTCCTCCGTAGCTGCTTGGCCGAGAACAGCCTCGCCAAAGTCACCAGGCAGTAATTCAATGGAGCTGAATATGATTATTGAAACAAAGAAGAGTGTCATGAACCCGAGGGCCAGACGTTGAAGGACTGTCGATAAGACCGGATGCACGCTTTTCTCCCCAATTTGCAAAATGAGCAAATATCAATTTTAGAAAGCCAGTTCCCCCCCAGCTTTTGCCAAAGGTTAGACAGATGGAATGAAACTGTAAAGCCTATTTCAAATCTATCTCTGTGGAGCCGAATGCATAAAACCGCCATAGTGCGCAGCTAAGCTCACAACCGCTGCGACGCGAAAAAACCCTTAAATAGCCTTGACTAAAGGGCAAGAATTTCGTCGACTGCGCGTAATTCGCGGCAACCCATAGAGTGCCGCTGAATTATGCTGCAACATTCCGAAAGTGAATGCAGTAAAATGGGAAAAACAGGAGGAATATCCCCCCATGAATAAAGAAATGTATCTCAAAACGCAGGCAGCAAAGCTGACAGCCGGTCATATCGATCGTCGCCAGTTCATCATGTCAGCAATTGCTGCCGGTATAGTTCTGCCAACCGCAATGTCCATGGCGACAAACGCAATGGCCATGACCCCGAAAAAAGGCGGCGACGCCAAGTTCGGTTCAGGCTTTGGTTCCACCACAGACTCAATGGATCCAGGCACTTATGAAAACAGCTTCATGACCTTTACCGGCTTCATGTATGGTAACTGTCTCACCGTCGTTGCAGCCAATGGTAAATTGGAGCCTGAGC
>JBAUHS010000105.1:0-17682 GCA_049680405.1 Salaquimonas sp.
ATTAAAGTGCTGCGCGAAATTCATCACCAGCCAGCCTTTAGAGACCTTTGGGACAAAGAGACTGTAATTGGTGCAGAACGTCAAAGCGATGCTGAAATTTTGAATGCTGTGCGAACTCAAGGTGGAACAGTTTTCCATCCAACGGGTACCTGCCGGATGGGATCTGATGCTGATGCTGTGTTGGACCCTGATTTGCGAGTGAACGGTGTTGAAGGTCTACGTGTTGTAGACGCTTCTGTTATGCCTAAGATTACTTCGGCCAACACCAATGCCCCAACTTTGATGGTGGGTGAAAAGGGTGCGGAGATGATCCTAAAAGACAATCGTCGCAACGCCCGAAACTTACAGGAAATGTTAACATGAGCACAGCACCAAATATCGTTTTGATCATGGCTGACCAGATGGCCGCTCATGCCCTTTCTCTTTACGGTAACAAGGTTTGCAAGACGCCAAATTTGGACCGCCTTGCTGCACAAGGCGTGGTATTCGAAAACGCTTATTCTAACAATCCGCTTTGTGTGCCTAGCCGTGCTTCGATGTTGTCGGGACGCTTGTCTCCTGCAATCGGAGTTTATGATAACGGTAATGAATTGCCCAGTTCTACACCAACTATGGCCCATTATCTGCGCCATGCAGGATATTGGACCGAGCTTTGTGGTAAAATGCACTTTATTGGACCAGACCAATTGCACGGCTTCAATGAGCGCACAGTTACAGATGTTTATCCGGCCAATTATCAGTGGATTGCTGATTGGGATGCTGGGCCTGCATTTGTTCCTTCCGGCACTGCCTTGAATGGTGTGGTTGAGGCTGGACCCTGCATTCGTACCATGCAGGAAGACTACGATGATGAAGTTGAACATGCAGCGATTCAAAGCCTGTATGACCGCGCGCGCGAAACAGAGCGTCAACCCTTCTTCCAAATCGCATCATTCACCAGTCCTCATACTCCATTTACAGTGGCCCAAGAATATTGGGATCGTTACACAGAAGATGAAATAGACGCCCCCGCGGTTCCTGATTTGCCTTTTGATGAATTGGATTATCATTCCAAAGCGCTATTCTTTGCCCATGGCCGTCACCGCCATGAGATCAACGAACAGCATTTGCGCGACACACGACATGCTTATTATGGGATGATTTCCTATATCGACGATAAGGTCGGGCGCATTCTTGATACGTTGGAAAAAACCGGGTTGGCTGAGAATACGTATGTGTTCTTTACCTCTGATCACGGGGAAATGTTGGGTGAGCGCGGTATGTGGTTCAAACAAGCGTTCTGGGAATGGTCTGCCCATGTTCCAATGATCGCATCGGGTCCAGGATGTGTTAAAGGCCATCGCGTTAGCGAGGTGACTTCGCTTGTTGATCTTCTTCCAACGGTTTTGGAAATTTCCGGACATAAATTCGATGCCCTGCCGCCGCTGGATGGAACGTCTCTTGTTCCATTGATGAAAGGCGACAATTCCAACGCAACCGATACAGCCATATGTGATTATTTGGCAATTGGCCCATGTGTTCCGTGCCGGATGGTACGCAAAGGACGATTTAAATATATGCGCACGCAAGGGCATCCAGATTTATTGTTTGATCTCAAAACAGATCCTCACGAGTTGCATAATTTATCTGATGATTCTGCCCATGCTGACACTTTGACAACGCTTGCTGACATTGCAGTCCAAGACTGGAACCCTGATGCATTGGATCAAGATGTCCGCGCCAGTCAAACTCTGCGCAAGCTCATTCGAGCGACTCCCGGAACAGCGCCCAAATGGGATTATGTTGCGCGAATTGGCGACGATACACGGTTTGTGCGCGCGACAGGTGGCGTTGATGCCACAAAAAGTCGGTTACGCTTGCCCCAAGTGCCTGAGGTGCCTGCCAAATGGCCTTCACTTGAAAAAGATGTGGTGGCAGACCTGATCGCAGGTCGCCGCAAACTTAGCGATTTCTTATCTTAAAACAACAGGCCTGTGCAAGACACAGCCGATCTATCGGAGCATTTCCCATGAGCGTTATCCAAGTTGTAAATCCTGCCCAGCCTGATGAAATAGTTTGGTCTGGTGTTGAAACTACATCAGCTGAGTTGACGAAAATAACCTCCGCAGCGCGTGCTGCCCAAAAGGCTTGGAAACTACTGGATGGTCGTAGCCGCTATAACGCCATTGAAGCCTTTTTAAATGCAGTTGAAGATCGGCGCGAGGCTCTTGGTGAACGCATGGTTTTAGAACAAGGAAAACTGCAAGGTGAGGCATTGGGTGAAGTTGGAAAATCTCTAACTGAAGCACGTTGGATGTTAGGGCGTTGTTTGGAATCGGTTGGTACCGTGATGGCCTCGGCCCGCCCAGATATTCGTTCGATTCGCATAAAGCGGCCGAGAGGTGTGGTGTTGGCAATTACCCCATGGAACTTTCCGGTCCTCACTCCCATGCGAAAAATTGTTCCTGCGTTGGTTTTTGGCAATGCCATTCTGATTAAGCCCTCCAGCGATGCCCCGGGGACCGCATTGCTGCTTGAAGAGGCTGCCCGCGAAACTCTGCCTGCTGGACTGGTATCTGTTGTGTTGGGCGAAGCTACAATTACCGGCGAAGCGATTCGTTCTAAAGATGTAGATGCGATAACCTTCACCGGCTCCACTGGTACAGGAAAAAAAATCATGGCAATGGCTGCAGAAGGATTGAAAGAAGTATCCCTTGAGCTTGGTGGTAAAAACCCGGCGATCATCCACAATCCAGCTAATTTGGAAGCGGCTCTAGATCAGGTGGTCAAAGCCGCCTTTGCAAATGGCGGGCAACGCTGCACTGCTGTAAGCCGTGTATTGGCACATGAAAGTCAGCGCGCAGCAGTAACTGAAGGTTTAGTATCCCGTATATCGGCCTTGCGACCTGGAGTTGGAACAGATGGGAACGCCACTTTAGCCCCTTTGTCGACACCTGCTCAATTTGCACGTGTTTGCGAATTTATTGAGAATCTTGATGCGAATGAAACGCAAGTCCTAACAGGCGGGCATAAAACAGATTTACCTGGTAAAGGTTTCCATTATGCCCCGACATTGGTTGAGGTTAACGCACCCAGCGCTATGATCAATTTTGAAGAGATATTCGGACCAGTTTTGGGGTTGGAATTTTACGCTGATATCGATGATGCGATTGCGCGTGCAAATGCCTCAAACTACGGCCTAACTGCTTCTGTATTTGCCGCAGATTCCGCGGCAATTCGTGCGTTTGAGGATGGTATTGAAGCGGGCATGGTTCATGTTAATCACGGCACATTTCCTGACGAGAACATGCCATTTGGTGGCTGGAAGGATTCAGGTGTCGGCGCGCCAAGCGTTGGTGGAGATGCCGATCAGTTTTTTACTCGGATTCAAGCTGTTTATGAAGGCATCTAATTTTCTAGGGTCTGGACTCAATTGGGAATTGGACTGCACAGCTACCCAATACGAATCGCGTCCGATGCACCAAATTTTCTAAGATTTAGCCCCGGCCGATAAAGGGCATGTTTGTTGCCATGACCGTTACAAATTGCACATTAGCCGACAAAGGCAGGCTTGCCATATGCAATACAGTATCGGCCACATGCCCGACATCCATTACCGGCTCCGGTTTAATCGACAGATCAGCCTGGGGAACGCCGATCAGCATTTGTGTTGTCATCTCGGAGGCCGCATTGCCGATATCAATTTGACCGCAGGCGATATTGTATGGCCGCCCGTCCAGTGAAATGGTTCGGGTCATGCCGGTGATCGCATGTTTTGAAGAAGTGTAGGGCGTAGAGCCCGGGCGCGGAACGGAAGCAGATATGGAACCATTATTGATGATCCGGCCTCCCTGGGGAATTTGTTTGCGCATCAGGTTAAACGCACCGCGTGCGCAGATGAAGGCTCCAACCAGATTCACGTTGATAACCGTCATGAAATCTTCAACGGGAATATCGCCAATCGGTGCGGCGGGCACGTTGTTGCCGGCATTGTTGAACAACACATCTAGGCGTCCATGATCTTTCTCGATTTGCTGGTAGAGCGCATCAACCTCTTCAGGCTTTGTGACATCGCAGGCAATTGCAGTGCTATTGCCATGGCCGATTTCCTCGACGGCTTTGTTCAGCGATTCAATCTTGCGTCCGGTAACAACCACATGAAAACCGTTCTGCGCCAACTTCTTTGCGCAGGCCAAACCAATGCCGGATCCTCCACCGGTAACCAATGCAATTTGCTTCATTTCAAGTCTCCCGATTGAGTTCAGGCCATAGACATAACCGAAATCGTGAATGGCACAACTATCAGCGTGCTGATTTGCCTGCTCCTCCAAAAAAATATTATGGTTTGCACCGGTGCAAGAATGCATTGATGGAGAGGCTTCAATGACAATTCACCCGATTATTGTGTGACCTGTCTGATCAAAAGACTTGATCTTTTCGTCAATTATATCGACATCTGCCAATATGGATTTTGGCAATATGGATCATAACGCAGTTTTGGACGGACTTCACGAGTCGCTGATCATTCTCGATGAAGAGCGCCGGATCCTGTTCATGAACAAGCCGGCGACCGGTTTGTTTGGCGACGGTTTTATCGGCAAAAACTTTATCCGCCTTATCCGGCATCCAGACGTGATAGGCCTGATTTCAACAGCCCAGAAATCCGGTGATGGCCAGACCCTTCGCGTGCGGTTAAATCATCCCTTCCAAAGTACCTTTGAGTTTAAAGTCTCTTTGTTGGCAAACAAAAATGGTGACGGCCCGTCTATAGCAATTGCCTTGCGGGATCTCACTGATTTGATAAATGCCGAACAAATGCGTTCGGACTTTGTAGCCAATGTGAGCCATGAGCTGCGTTCGCCGTTGACGGCCCTTTCAGGTTTTATTGAAACCATCAAAGGCCCGGCCAAAGACGACAAGGAAGCCCGGGAGCGGTTTTTGGGCTTGATGGAAGGTGAAGCCGCGCGAATGGTGCGTTTGATCTCTGATTTGCTATCGCTCTCGAAAGTCGAGACAAATCGAAATGATCGCCCTATTGAGCCAGTCAATCTGGCTGAAGTAACCCGCAGGGTGGTAACAACCCTATCCGACAGGGCCAAGGCGGAAGGCAAGTTGATCAATCTGGAAATTGATCCGAATTTGAAGCCTGTGATTGGCAGTGAGGACGAACTCACCCAGGTCCTGATCAATCTGATTGAAAATGCAATCAAATATGGCCACCCACAAAGCACAGTCTTTGTTCGTTTGAAGAACAGCAGTGAAATTGCCGGATTTGCGAACGAGGTTCTGACCCTCGAAGTTGAAGATCAGGGGGAAGGTATTGCCCGCGAACATATCCCGCGTTTAACCGAGAGGTTCTACCGTATTGATACTCATCGCTCCCGCGACAAAGGCGGGACCGGGCTTGGCCTTGCGATCGTCAAGCATATTGTCAGCCAGCACCGCGGCCGATTGCAGATTTCCAGCATTGTGGGAAAAGGCAGTGTCTTTCGAGCCCATTTGCCATACTCGAAGTAAATAATCTCCAGGATATTTCCAATTCAGAGCCCTGACTATCAAACATGCTGCGCCTTTTCATGGCTGTCATATAACTGTCATGAAACTGACATAAAGGCTTCACGCAACAGGATTATTCAACACCTGTCTGACGCTTAAATTCGTTAAATAGATATTGTTGAACAGGAGATTGGTAACATGACCAATAGCAAAATTATCACAGGCTTAGCTGCTGCACTTGCACTCACTATCGGCGCTACCGCCGCTCAAGCCAGAGACCAGGTACAGATCGCTGGCTCATCAACTGTTTTGCCCTATGCAAAAATCGTCGCCGAAAACTTTGGCGAAACTTACACCAATTTCAAAACTCCGATTGTTGAATCAGGTGGTTCATCTGCTGGCCTTAAAGCATTTTGCACAGGCGTTGGCCCTGGTACAATCGATATTGCAAATGCCTCTCGCGCCATTCGCGAAAAAGAAGTCAAAGCATGCGCAGATGCGGGCGTAACCGAAATTCAGGAAATCCGCATTGGTTATGATGGTATCGTATTCGCCACCGACATCGATGGCCCGGACTTCGCAATTCAGCCCGTTGATATTTACAAGGCTCTGGCTGCCAAAGTGGTCGTGGACGGCAATCTTGTCGACAACCCATACAAGACCTGGAACGAAGTGAACCCCGCATTCCCGGCTTGGGAAATCGCTGCCTATATCCCGGGCGAAAAGCACGGCACACGTGAAGTATTTGAAGAAAAGCTTCTGGTTGTTGGCTGTGAAGCATCAGGCGATCTGAAAACTCGCGAATCTGCCGGCATGGATGAAAAAGCTGCTGAATCTGACTGCAAGGCCGTTCGTAAAGACGGTGGCGCAGTCGATATCGATGGTGATTATACTGAAACCCTTGCCCGTATCGACAGCAACAAAACAGGCGTTGGAGTATTTGGTCTGGCATTTTACGAAAACAATGCTGACAAACTCAAAGTCGCTACAATCGGCGGCATTACACCCTCAACAGAAACAATTGCTTCCGGTGAATATCCGGTATCACGCCCGCTTTTCTTCTACGTAAAAAAAGCGCATCTCGGCGTTATTCCTGGTTTGAAAGAATATGTTGAATTCTTCACATCAGACGCAATGATCGGTCCTGATAGCCCGCTGGCAAATTATGGTCTCGTGTCTGCACCAGACGAAGAGCGTGATGCGGTTCGCAAAAGCTTCATGGACGGCAACTCAATGTAAGTGGCCTCAGGGTCTTGAATGCGGCCTCAAAAAGTTGAGGCCGCGTTCTCATTTCTGCCAAGGCAGAACGATAGAACGGCGAACAGGTAGTATCATGTCAGTATTCACAATCGCTATCATTGTCCTGTTGATTGGAATTGCTGGCTATTTCGCCGGACGTCGAAAAGCATTTGTGGTTTGCGGCGGCAAACTTTCCAAGCTGCATTCCCTGCCTGGTTATTCGGGCTCCTATGTCATGATCTGGGCCATTCTTCCCGCCCTGATATTTCTGTCCGTCTGGTTGATCATCTCGCCCATGCTGATTGAAAATTCGGTCCGTTCCGGTTTTCCCAATGTCGCAAAGGCTGGAGGTGAAACGACCCAGGACCTCACCATTGGCATGGTGAAATCCATTGGCCAGGGCTTGCGGTTGCTTTCTCCTGCTGAAACAACCGATCTTTTGTCCGGCAAGGTCGAGCTGCGCTCAACAATGGCCTCCAAGGGAATTGCCTTGGCAAGTGAAGGCGAGCCTTACATGGTCAGCGCTGCGGTCCAGTTGATAGAGGCAGAAAAATACAGCCGGCAATTACTGACCGTCGCAACCATTCTGGTCTCGTTGGGCCTAGGCTTCATTGCTTACTCAAGAATTGGAACTTCCTTTCGCGCCCGCAACCGCGTTGAACTGATCATGCTATCAGGGCTTATGCTGGCCTCTACCATCGCCATCCTGACCACAGTAGGTATTTTCCTTTCAATGGTAACGGAAACAGGGCGCTTCTTCCAAAGCGTTCCGCCGCACGAATTTCTGTTTGGTCTGGTTTGGGACCCGCGATTTGCCGCTGCGGATAATCCGAATGCCGTCGGTCAGTTTGGCCTCATCCCCCTATTGGCCGGAACGCTCTATATTGCGATCGTGGCAATGATTGTTGCGGTGCCAATCGGACTTTTCGCGGCGATTTACATGGCAGAATATGCAGGTCCAAAATTGCGCGCCATCGCAAAACCACTACTGGAAGTTCTCGCGGGCATTCCAACCATTGTTTACGGATTTTTTGCGGTCGTAACAGTTGGCCCGTTTCTACGCGATATCAGCACCCAGATTAATGGGCTTGCTACAGGCCATGCGGCAAGTTTTATTCAGGCCCAAAGTGTTCTCACCGCAGGCATAGTAATGGGCATCATGCTGATCCCGTTTGTTTCGTCCCTTTCTGATGACATTATCACCCAGGTTCCCCGCGCCATGCGCGACGGTTCCCTCGGTCTTGGTGCAACGCGTTCGGAGACGGTAAAACGGGTGATCCTGCCTGCTGCTCTGCCCGGCATCGTTGGCGCATTATTGCTGACAGCCTCCCGGGCAATCGGCGAGACCATGATTGTGGTTCTTGCCGCAGGGGTTGCCGCAAGATTGTCGATCAATCCGTTTGAACCCATGACAACGGTGACCGTTAAAATTGTCAGTCAGCTAACCGGCGATCTGGAATTCACTTCGCCGCAGACATTGGTTGCCTTTGCCCTTGGTATCACGCTTTTCTTCATCACCTTGGCGCTGAATGTTTATGCGCTTTACATCGTACGCAAATACCGGGAGCAGTATGAATGAGCACGACGCCAAGCCCTATTGCCTCTGCTGGGGTTCGCCCCGTAAAACGTGATCTTGGTCTTAAGAAACGCTATGCCGCTGAGCGGCGTTTCCGTGCCTATGGATTGTCTGCCATTTTGATTGGCCTGTTTTTCCTTGCGACCTTGTTGTTCACGGTTGTCTCCAAAGGCTATACTTCATTCTGGCAGTCATCCCTTAAGCTCGACATCCATTTTGAAGAATCCGTGATTGATCCATCCGGTAAACGCAACAGCGATCCTAATGTGCTTTTGCTCGCAAATTATCCCGTGCTGGCTCAACGCGCATTGGCTGAAGCACTTGGTTTGGAAAACCCGATCAAACCGGTAATGCGCGATGTCAGCAGCATGATTTCAGATGGCGTGAGAACCCAATTGCGTGACATGGTCAAAGCTGATCCGTCGATCATCGGAACCACCCAAAATGTCTGGCTGTTGGCCCATGGTGAAATTGACTCGGCTCTCAAGGGTCAGTTTGACCTGACCGTTGATGAATCCCGCCGCAAGGTGAATGATCGTCAGGTTGCATGGATGCAGCAATTAAGCGACGCGGGTATTTTGCAGCAACGCTTCAACACTGGCATGTTCACCTTCGGGGCTTCAAGTCGCCCAGAAATGGCTGGAATGGGCGTCGCTATCATCGGCTCATTCTACATGATGCTGATCGTTCTTGTTTTGGCACTGCCCATTGGCGTTGCCGCTTCTATCTATCTTGAAGAATTTGCCCCAAAGAACCGCTGGACCGACATTATCGAGGTCAACATCAACAACCTGGCTGCAGTGCCATCCATTGTCTACGGATTATTGGGTCTGGCCTTGTTTATCAATTTTGCCGGCCTTCCGCGTTCAGCCGCTTTGGTTGGGGGTCTGGTTTTAACGCTGATGACCCTGCCGACGATTATCATCGCGACAAGGGCCGCTCTCAAGGCAGTACCCCCTTCTATTCGCTCGGCAGCTCTTGGCATCGGCGCATCCAGAATGCAGATGGTCTTTCATCATGTCCTGCCTCTTGCAGCGCCCGGTATTTTGACCGGCACAATCATCGGGCTTGCCCAGGCCTTGGGAGAGACAGCGCCTTTATTGCTGATCGGAATGGTCGCCTTTGTTGTCGATTTTCCCGGCTCACCGCTCGACCCTGCAACGGCCCTTCCAGTTCAGATTTTCATGTGGGCCAATGAGGCTGAGCGGGCCTTCGTGGAGCGGGCTTCCGGAGCGATTATTGTTCTGCTGCTCTTTCTGGCCGTGATGAATTTTGCGGCAATTCTTCTTCGCAAGAAGTTCGAGCGCCGTTGGTAATAGCAGATGGTATTTTACATTTGGCCACGTTTCTGAATACTTCGGCCTAACGATTTGAGATGAGTTGGAAATGAATATGAATTTGAAAATGGATGCAGCAAAGAGCGAGGAAAAAACCTCGGCTTTTCCCAAAATGCGCGCAGAAAATGTAAGCGTGTTTTATGGAGAAAAACAGGCTCTGTTCGATGTTGATCTGGATATTGAACCTAATCAGGTGACATCGCTGATTGGTCCCTCCGGCTGCGGCAAGTCGACATTTTTGAGATGCCTTAACCGTATGAATGACACGATTGATATTTGCCGTGTCACCGGAAACATCACCCTTGATGGCGAAGATATTTATGATCCAAGCATTGATGTGGTCGAACTTCGTGCCCGCGTCGGTATGGTCTTTCAAAAACCAAATCCCTTTCCCAAGTCCATCTTTGAAAATGTCGCCTATGGCCCCAGAATTCACGGTCTCGCCCATAACAAAACCGATATGGAAGAGATTGTTGTTACCAGTTTGAAAAGGGCTGGTCTGTTTGAGGAAATCAAGGACCGGATGAATGAGCCCGGAACAGGCCTTTCCGGTGGTCAGCAACAACGGCTCTGTATCGCTAGAGCCATTGCCGTGCAGCCGGGCGTTATCCTGATGGACGAGCCTTGCTCCGCCCTAGACCCGATTGCGACGGCCAAGATTGAAGAGCTGATTGATGAGTTGCGGGAAAATTTCACCATCGTAATCGTCACCCACTCAATGCAGCAGGCGGCCCGCGTCTCTCAAAAGACAGCGTTTTTCCATCTGGGCGTTTTGGTGGAGGAGGGAGACACTGACCAGATCTTCCAAAATCCCAAAGAAGAACGCACAAAAAATTATATTACCGGCCGGATTGGCTGAACCCTGTCACAGAGCCCTCCAGGAGAATTCAAATGGAAAAGTCACACATCGTCACCTCTTTTGATGAAGATCTGGCAAGGATCGGTGATCTCATTCTGGAAATGGGAGGATTGGTCGAAGGGCAGATTCTCGCATCCGTGGAAGCACTCATCAAGCGTGATGTGGAATGGGCAGAAAGAATCAGAGCCGATGACAAGGCGGTGGATGCTTTGGAGTCCCGCATTGACGAATTGGCCGTACGAACCCTCGCTTTGCGCCAACCCATGGCAGCCGATCTCCGCTCGGTTGTTTGCGCACTCAAAGTTGCGTCCAATCTGGAGCGCATCGGCGACTATGCCAAAAACATAGCCAAGCGCACATCGGTTATTGCCGCCGCATCTCCCGTCGGCACCTCAGACAATACGGTGAAGCGCATGGGCAAAATGGTACAGGCCATGGTCAGCGATGTTTTGAATGCTTTTGTGAATTCTGATCTGGCCCTTGCCGATGAAGTGCGGGAGCGCGATGAGGAAGTGGATCAGCTGCACAATACGATGTTCCGGGAAATGTTGACCTATATGATGGAAGATCCAAGAAACATCACCCCTTGCATGCATTTGCTTTTCATTGCCAAGAATTTGGAACGCATGGGCGATCATACAACTGCCGTGGCAGAACAGGTCCACTATGTCATCACCGGTTCCCTGCCGACAGAAAAGCGGTCCAAAGGGGACAAGACCAGTCAGATTTCTATCGCGTTAGAACCTGGGAAATAGCAATGACCCAAGGTAAAAATTTGAAAGCCCTGCTAGTTGAAGATGAACCCGCCCAGATGGAATTGCTGCGATATAATTTTCAAAAAGACGGCTATCAGGTTTTTTCAGCCATGGACGGTGAAGAAGGTCGATTACTGGCCGAAGAAATTTTACCTGATCTGATTGTCCTGGATTGGATGTTGCCGCAGCTCTCCGGTATTGAAGCTTGCCGACAATTGAAGCGCGGTGAAAATACCAGGGAAATTCCGATTATCATGCTGACTGCACGGGGCGAAGAAAGCGACAAGGTTCGCGGTCTTGATACGGGCGCTGATGATTATATGGTGAAGCCTTATTCTGTTGCGGAATTGCTTGCCCGCGCCCGCGCCCTTATTCGACGCTCCGGTGGTGTTGGCGCTGATAGCTCTCAGTCTTACGGCGACATTGTCATTGATGCCGAAAAACATCGCGTTACCCGCAATGATCTGCCGATCAAGCTAGGTCCGACAGAGTATCGTTTACTGGCTGTGTTTATTAGCAGGCCCGGTAGGGTCTGGAGCCGTGAACAATTGCTCGAACGGGTATGGGAAGAGAATCTCGAAATTGACTTACGAACAGTGGATGTTCATGTGGGCCGCTTGCGAAAAGCCCTCACTCAATCAGGAAAGCCCAATCCGATTAGAACCGTGCGTTCGGTTGGTTATTCCCTTGATGCTGACTAACACGAATTAAATGACAAAAAGAAAAGGCGTCCGAAGACGCCTTGACTTGTAGATTTGGGATTTAAAGTTTGAGCCTTAGGCTTCCGGGAACCAGCCGCCGATTGCTTTGACTTCAAGAAACTCTTCCAATCCCCATTCACCGCCTTCGCGACCATTGCCCGATTGCTTGTAACCGCCAAAGGGTGAGCCGGATGAACGACCATTGCCATTCATATCGACCATGCCCGTGCGCATGCGGCGGGCTACCCGATTCGCCTTTTTGCCATCCGTGGTTTGGATGTAGTTGGTCAGACCGTAATCGGTGTCATTGGCAATAGCGATGGCTTCTTCTTCGCTGTCAAACGGCATCATGCATAGCACTGGGCCGAAGATTTCTTCGCGCATGATCCGCATGTCATTATTGCAGTCAGCAAAGATGGTCGGACGAACAAAATAACCACGGTTCATGCCCTCCGGACGGCCAAGCCCTCCGGCCAGCAAAGTGGCGCCGTCTTCTTTAATACCGACTTCAATCATGTTTTGAATTTTGTTGAATTGTAATTCATTCACAACAGGTCCGATATGACGACCTTGCTTTGAAGCAAGATCAACGGCTGTTTTTTCCGCGGCCTCTTTTGCTTCCACCAATGCCTGATCATAACGTGAGCGCTCAACCAACATACGGGTTGGGGCGTTGCAGGATTGTCCGGTATTGTTGAAGCAACGCGCCACACCCTGCTGGACGGCATTTTCAGCCGCATCGGCAAATACGATATTCGCGCCTTTTCCGCCCAGTTCAAGACTGACGCGTTTGACCGTATCAGCAGCATTCTTGGTGATGGCTGAACCTGCTCTGGTGGAACCGGTAAACGAAATCATGTCGATGTCTTTATGGCCTGAAAGCGTTGTGCCAACGCCCGGTCCATCGCCATTGACGAGATTGAACACACCAGCGGGAACGCCGGCTTCATGCAGGATTTCCGCAAACAACATGCCCGACAGCGGGGATTGTTCTGAAGGTTTCAGGATCATCGTGCAGCCCGTTGCGATTGCCGGCATCACCTTCAACGCAATCTGGTTCATTGGCCAGTTCCAAGGCGTAATCAGTCCGCACACACCAATAGGCTCGTAGAGAATACGATCATTCGGTGTGTTAGGGCTCAATTCGCGCTCAAACTCATATTCTTCCAGAGCCTTGATAAATGCGCTGATATGATAGCTTCCGGTTCCTGATTGAGAACCCTTGGACATGTCAATCGGTGCGCCCATTTCCTGACTGATAACCTCACCCATTTCATCGGAGCGGGAAAGATAGATTTCCAATATCTTCTTCATCAGGGATATGCGGTCTGCTTTGCTCGACCATGCCCAGGTCTCAAAGGCTTTTTTTGCGGCGCTTATGGCTGCTTCGCTATCGGCTTTGCCACCAAGTGAGATAACCGCATAGGCTTCTTCATTTGATGGATTGATCACGTTGAAGTCCGTTCCCTCGATAGGGTCGACCCAAGCGCCATTGATATAAAATTGACGTTTGTCCAGCATTTGAAACTCCCAAAAGTGCGCTTTGAGCGCGATGTGTTTGATTTCGGTTAAGCACGAATGCATAACTCTTGCCAGTGCCATTGCGACATAAAGATGGGTAAATGATAAAATTCGGGAAAGAATTTATCGCAATTTGTTCAATTGCTCTTGCAAAGCCTTCAAATGCGCTTCCATTTCCTCGATTTTCTTGGATTTAGGATCTTCTGCTTCCGCATTTTCCTGTTTGGCGGGGCTTGCGCCCTGGCTCTCGGTTGGTGCTTTTGGTTTTGCGCCATGCATGTCCAGGCCGCCCCAACCTTGCATCGCACGGCTAAAGAACTCAGTCTGTTTTTCCTGCCAGATTTGCATGGCTTCCATGGCGCTTTTCGGATCGAACACCTTGCCGCTCACATTACCAAATTCGCCAATCACTTTTTCCTGTTGTTCCTTGAAGGCTTCAAAGACCTGGGAAAGAAAGGCCGGCGTCATGTTTTTGGCTTGGTCCTGATAATGGCGAACCAGATCTGTCAACACGTTGAGAGGAAGAGCGGTTTCGCCCTGACTTTCAAAATCAGCGATAATCTGGATCAGATATTGGCGGGTAAGATCTTCGCCAGTCTTCTTGTCGATGATCTGCACTTCACGGCCAGCGCGGATATAGCGCGCAATGTCTTCAAGCGTTACATATTCCCTTGCGGCTGCATCATAAAGCTTGCGACTCGCATAGCGCTTTATGACAACCGGATCGTCCGTGTTGGTTGTCGGATCGTTGGCCGAGTCTTTTATTTGTGTTTCACTGTCCGCGTTCTGGGTCAATACAAGGCTCCGCTAGATAATTCAAAACTACTATAAGATAGTCTGGCACAAAAAAAAGAGCGGACCAAGGCCCGCTCTAAAAACTGTACGAATACAGTTGGGAGGAATTTAGGAACTGCGATTAGGCAGCTTTAGTAGTTGAAGCAGCAGTTTTAGCTGATTTAACAACTTCATTCTGGATTTCTTTGCCAGCTGCCATCATCAATTCGACAGTTGCCATTTGTGCAGATTTTGCAACTTCAGCAAACTTTGCGATGTGCTCAGGAGTTGCTTGAGCTTGAGCAGAAACAACGTCTGTAGCTACTTTTGCATAATCTGAAGGCTCGCCTTGAACTTTTGTGAAAGCGCTGAATTTAGCAAGCGATTCTTTCATCCAAGCTGAGCTTAGTTCAGCGTTCTTTTCAGCTGTTTCAAGAGCAATCTTGTTGAATTTTGCGCCGAATTCAGCTGCATCGCCAACCATGTCGTTAACAGCTTTTTGGTCGCCGAATTTACCAGCAAACATGTCTTGGAACATTTGTGCGAAATCAGGAGTCTTGGTCATTGTCATTTACCTTTGAAAGAGTTGGCGCCATCGGGAGGAGTGCGCTGCTCCATAGTATATACATGCTGCGTCGCGGCATTTCAAGTGATTTTTGCCGCAATGCGGCATTTTTTTATTTTTTGCGCTTGGAAATCACGTAAGTACCTGGTGCATCACACAAAATTGGAAACTCGTCATTTCCTGGAATTCGCGTTTCAACCATTTTTCCCGAGTTTTCTGATAGCCATTTCGCCCAGTGATGCCACCAACTACCCTTGTAATGCGTTCCCGCAGCCTGCCATTCGTCAGGGTCGTTTATCGGCGCATCATTCAGCCAATAACCGTATTTTCCTGAACTTGGAGGGTTCACGACGCCGGCAATATGCCCGCTTTCTGCCAAAACAAACTGTTTTTCGCCGGAGGTTTTGCTCAATCCTTTGAAGGAGGATTTCCATGGTGCGATATGGTCAGACACACTTGCCACCGCAAAAAACGGCGTTTCAATTTGCGTCATATCCAACGGCTTGCCATCGATTTCAAAACGGCCATTGATCAGATCATTGGCTGAGTACAATTTGCGCAGATACTCCTTGGCCATAAGGGCAGGCAGATTGGTAGAATCGCCATTCCAGTACAACAAATCGAATGCAGGAGCAGCTTCGCCCATCATATAGGACCGAACCGCAGGGCCATAAACCAGATCATTTGCTCTTAAATAGCTGAAGGTCCGGGACATGAAAAGACTATCAAGATAGCCGCGCGCATCCACTTCTTTCTCGATGGCTGTCAAAAAACTCTCGTCAATAAAGACAGAAAGCTCTCCGGCATCTTCAAAATCCGTCAAAGTCGTAAAATAAGTGGCAGACTTGATCCGCTTGTCATTGTTACGGGCCATGTCCGCAAGGGCGATAGTGAGCAGTGTGCCGCCAATACAATAGCCGATCGCATTGACCCGTTTGTTACCGGTGATTTCCAAAGCCGTATCAACGGCCGCGTAAATCCCTTCTTTGACATAGGTTTCAATCCCCACATCGCGGTAAGTCTCGTCAGGGTTTACCCAAGAGACGACAAACACTGTAAAGCCTTGATCTACGGCAAATTTGATAAAGCTGTTCTGTTCTTTAAGATCGAGAATATAGAACTTGTTGATCCAGGGCGGGAAAATAACCAGCGGAACCTTGTGAACTTCTTTTGTCGTAGGGGTGTATTGAATGAGTTCAAACATCCGGTTTCGAAATACAACGGCCCCGGGCGTCGTGGCGATATTGCCTCCAACCTCAAAGGCGTTCGGATCAGCAAGGGTGACGGCAAGTTCGCCATCATTTGCTTCCAGGTCCCGGACGAAATTGGCCAATCCATCGACGAGAGATTGACCATTGGTTTCCATGGCTTTTTCCAGCGCATCAGGATTGGTTCCGAAAAAATTTGCCGGAGAGAACATATCAACCATTTGGCGGGTAAAAAACTGGGCTCTTTGCCTGTCCGGTCCGTCAAGTTCGTGCAGGCCGTCTACAGTCTGGTTGATCACCTCGGAAGACAGTAAATACTGGTCGCGGACAAAACTGAAGTAAGGGTTACTGTCCCAGAGCGGATTTTTGAACCTGCGGTCTTTTGGAGCAGGCTTACTGGCATTTTCCTCATTTTCGTTGGGCACCAGTTTGTTTTGCGCATCGGAAAAGTTCTCGAGGCTTTTGCGCCAAAACTGCACCTGTTGTTCGATCATTTTTTCCGGCTTGGCCATCATTTCGGCATAGTAAGCCGCAGCCGCCTTTGCATAAAGCTCATGACTTGGACCGCTCAAACCCGGATCGCTTTCTCTTTTGTTGGAGATTGCCTTAACCATTCTCACGGTAAGAGCTTCCAATTCATCAAGATTTTTCTTTAGTACTTTAGGATCGTAGCTTGATTCGGTCATATCGGTTACAGTTGCTCTTAATTGACGAGAAGAGTACAGATACGTGCAAATCGTCTATACTTCAAGGAAGACCAATGGCTACCCCTTTAACATACTCTGCCTATGACATTACTGAAACAATGCGTTTGAATGGTTTGTGGCTGGGAGCCACAGCCAAGACTTTTTGGGGTAATCCTGTATTTGGCCTGGCTGCAAGTCCAATTCCAGCAACCTTTGCCGCTTGGGGAGAAGTGAGCGAACGGGCATTTAACCGTCTGGCTGTAAAGCCTGACTGGGGAATTGATTCAGTGGTTAGCGGCGGAAAAGACTATCTGGTCAATGTGAATACGATTGTCGAGCGCCCTTTTGGCCGCCTTTTGGAGTTCAGGGTTAGAAGACCCGATGCCAATCGTCCAAAGGTGTTGCTGATCGCTCCAATGTCCGGCCATTACGCGACTTTGCTGCGCAATACCGTGACCAGCCTTCTGCCAAATTGTGATGTTTTCATTACCGAATGGCGCAATGCCCGTAATGTTCCTTTATCAAGCGGAAAATTTGATATTGAAGATTTCACCATGCATTTGGTCGATTTCTTCCGCGAAGTTGGAACTGACACCCATATTATTGCTGTTTGTCAGCCGGTTCCTCTTACGCTGGCTGCCACAGCCTGGTTGTCTGAAAACGAGCCTAAATCCCTGCCGGCATCCATGACATTGATCGGTGGTCCGGTGGACCCTGATGCCAATCCTACGGAAGTAACAGACTTTGGCAATCGCGTTACCATGGGCCAGTTGGAAAATTCGGTAATTCAGACCGTCGGTGCCAATTTCCCAGGAATTGGCCGTGAGGTCTATCCAGGAAGCGTTCAACTGGCGTCTTTCATTGCCATGAATGCTGATAAGCACGCAAAAGCGTTTACGGATCAGATCTTCCGCGTTGCACGGGGCGAAGCCGGTGACCGTGACCGCCATAACAAATTTTATGACGAGTATCTCGCCGTTATGGAC
>JBAUHS010000106.1:0-4053 GCA_049680405.1 Salaquimonas sp.
GGCCTCCTGTTGAGCATCCAGTGAGTTAAAATCCTGCTCCAGACCTTCTTCGGACGATTTGCGGGTATAGATGGCACAGGCGATGATGGGCTTTGAGGTCATGATGTTCGTTCCTTGACGCTGGCAAAGAAGCGGGGACCTGACCAATGAGCTCCCGTGATGGCTTTGGCGATGGCACTGAGAGATCGATAGATATTGCCCTGCCACTGATATCCTTGACCAGTGACCTCAACAATATGAGTGGCTCCGTTCCACTCGCGGATATAGCGGGTGCCAGCTGAAGCAATTGTTACCGGTTTTTTGGCACTTACATTTGCCTGCGAGACAATCCGGCGTTTGATCGTCGGGCTAAGTCCACCATAGCGGCTGGCCTGTAGTTCAAAAGCAAGAATGCGAAGCATAAGAGGCCGACTGATGGAACGAGGCGGTGCTTCCTTGAAATGTGCCTGCCATAATCGGACAAGATGGTCGCGATCAAAGGAAGAAAGGTCCTCGAGTGAGAGCGTCCTGAAACTTCTCTCGTCGACTGCAGGGCTTAAATCTTTTTTTGAAATATTGGGCATTTTGGTCTCCAGTTGCGACTCGCATGCGCCAACTGGCGCTGCACTGGGACAAACCCGCAATGGCCGGGCTGATGGAAACAGCAATGCTCGGATTGGAAGAAATGTCCAGTCGGGTTAGCTGGCAAGTAAATCTTCGTTTGCAAACATTGAGTTATTTACGCTTTATCTACTGGCAGAAAGATGAACTCAAAGGTCGGGCAGCAATAGGTCACCAACTTCTCAAATGGGCGGAGAGCCGACATTGATTGAAATAAATTGTTCGTTCCCCTGTATGGCCAAAGCTGACGTTCAAATAGTCGCTTTCTCAATGAAAAAATCAATGTGTTTGACGTGAAGGGTATTGGCAGATCAAAAATTATCGGGCCCGATTAACCTTCGCCAAACTCCAGACGTCCACTGAAGACTTCCGGCTCTCCCAACAGAGAACGTATTTGAGGATTGATAGAGTGTGATTTTGGTTCGTGTAATCCAACCAGTTTTAAAGAAGATCGCAAATCTGCATTTGGTCCTAAAAATTTCCAGACAACCTTGGCCATATAAGGATGCCGCTGACGGCTGGATACGCCGAAAGTTGCCCCCTGCAGTAATGATGAATGACTTCGACTCATGGGATAAAGGACCGACTCAACAATCGCATCACGCGCCAAAGACTGAAATTCAATGATATAAATCCTGTCACCCAACCAAGCCGCCTGACCGGAATATTTCGAAAGAAATAATGAATTGTCATCGGGATCGCGAACGCGCTCTAATGTTTTGGTCAGGATCAGGCCGTCTGCTTCATATAAAATGGTCAACGCACACAAAATCTTACCCTTCCAACTGAAAGAATAAAAAAAGCTGTGATAAACGCCGAGAAATTTGGCCAACTTACCGCGCTGGTTCTCGAATGCCGATTGCAGGGTAAATTGTGTAGGCTTTTTGATCGAAATTGTTTGTCGGGCCAGAACAGCGGGACTTTGGGAAAACTCTTCGTCAGGGAGAAAGAGATCAGACAATCTTACCTGAAAATAATCACAAATTTTCCTGATATTGCGATTAGACGGCTTAGAAGCCCCTGACAAATATTTGCTGAATTGCTGGCGATTAATATCCATTGCCCGGCAAGCTTGGGAGACAGAATGTTCAAAGCTGCACAGCAATTGTAAATTTGTACCAAATTGTTTTCCTTGCATGGGGTCCTCCCTAACTTTCTTTAGCTAGTTTAAGCGAATTTAGCAAATATTCGCTTAAACTAGCGCAAAATGAACATATTGCACTCCCCGAATTGGAATGCGCTAATTAAATCTATCTGCAGGCAATTTCGGGAGGGCCGTGTGTCGCAGTTTTCTTTCCTAGGAGGATACAATGAAAAATTCGAATATTGAGTGGACCAAAATACCTGTCGATCGCAGAGCATTTTTACGCGGCACATCAGCAATCGGCCTGGCCGCTGCTGCCGGTATGGGCATGCCCAGATTTGCATATGCTGAGGGTTCGACGCTGAAAACAAGAACCTATGCAGATATCCGCTCTATGGATCCAGCTTTTTCCCAAGGGGTAGTTGACGAAGAAATTCACGCCGCAATCTACAACAAACTAATTCAATACAAGCCTGGCACCGAATGGGGCTGGCAGTTGGATGCCGCCGATTCCATAGAGCAGGTCGATGCGACTCATATCAATTTTGCCCTGAAGGACAATATTGGCTTCACCAACGGATTTGGAGCAATGACAGCCGAGGATGTAAAGTTCTCATTCGAGCGCATTATCGATGAAAAACTCGAATCAACAAACAAACCTGATTGGGGACCGCTCGATCATGTGGAAGTTACCGGTGAGCGAACCGGTACGATTGTTCTCAAAAATGCGTTCCAGCCCTTGTGGAGCATCACGCTCCCATACATTACCGGTAACATTGTTTCGAAGAAGGCTTTTGAAGCAGCAGGCGGTAAAATTGATACTCAGCCTGTAGCAACATCAGGACCTTACCTGCACACATCCTGGGAACCGAAAGCCAAAACAACCCTTTCACGCAATCCCGATTGGAAGGGTGATCCTGCCGCTTTTGATGAGATCCAGATCTTCCACATTGATGATGAAAAAGCTGCAGAAATTGCCTATGAGGCCGGCGAAATCGATTTCACTCGCGTGAGCCTTGATTCTGTTGAGCGTCTCAAATCAAGCCCGCCTGAAAATAGCACTTTGGCAGAGTTTCCATCGCTGTTTTATGTCTGGGTTGGAATGAACTTGGATAATGACAAGTTGAAAAACATCAAACTTCGTCAAGCCATTCAAGCTGCAATTGATGTTCCATCCATTATGGCCGCATCTTATTTCGGCGCAGCTCAGCCTTCAACCGGCATTATTGCACCCGGCCTTGTCGGCCACCGCGCAGCCTCGCTAACTGGCGTTGCAGCCAATCTGGAAAAAGCCAAGCAGTTGATGGCTGAATCCGGTGAAAGCAATGTGTCCTTGAAAATTTCAATTCTCAACAAGGCCGCAAATGTTACTACAGCGCAGATCATTCAGGCCAATCTGGCCGCGATTGGTATCACGCTGGAAATTGACCTGCATGAAGGCGCTACGTTCTGGTCATTGGGTGAAGACAAGACCCTTGAGTTGGTCCTTAATCGTTATTCCATGACACCTGACCCATATTATGCCACATCATGGTTTATCACTGAGCAGGCTGGCATTTGGAATTGGGAGCGATTTGCCAATCCGGAATTCGACAAGCTTCATCTTGAAGCACAATCAGAATCCGATCAGGTCAAGCGTGATGCGATGTATCAAAAGGCTCAGGATCTCATGGAAGAATCCGGTGCTTATAAATTCATCACCCATGAAGCAACGCCAAATATTTACCGAAATACGATTGTTCCTGCGCTGCGCCCGGATGGATTGCCACTTTACCGGTACTTCACCAAAGCCTGATCTCCTCCCGAAGCAGGTTATGGGTGGCATCATTGATGTCACCCATTACAACCAAACAGGACCATAATGGTGCGGGGAGATGCATTTTGCTTAGTTACATTATCAGACGATTGGGACTGGCCGTAATAATTACCATACTTGCTGTTTCGGCACTGTTCCTGATTATCCATATGATACCCGGCGACCCAATTACAACGATGCTGGGGCCAAGGGCAACGCCAGAGCTGCGCGCCGCACTGGAAGCGCGCATGGGCCTGGATAAATCGCTTCCTGTACAAATCGGATTATTCTTTTTCAACATGTTGCGTGGCGACTTGGGGATTGATGTTTTTTCCAACCGCCCGGTCACTGAAATTGTTTTTGGTCAAGTGCCTTATACCTTGATCCTTATCCTGACATCCATCATCTGGTCTGCCGCATTGGGAATTGCTCTTGGATGTTATTCAGCAGTAAACCGCAACTCTCTGGGAGACCGTTTGACCGGAATCTTGTCTGTTAGTGTCATCGCGGTACCGGCATTTGTTGTTTCACTTTATTCTCTGTTGATATTTGCAGTTTACCTGAAATGGTTTCC
>JBAUHS010000107.1:0-19960 GCA_049680405.1 Salaquimonas sp.
GCCCCCTACTCCCCATCCATATCCCGCAAGAAGCCTTCAAAGTCCTTGGCCTCCTGAAAGTCCTGATAAACCGAGGCGAAGCGTACATAGGCCACTTCGTCGATTTGTTTCAGGCCTTCCATGACCAATTTGCCGATTTCTGCGGATGGAATATCGCCCTCGCCGCGGCTTTCGAGTTGGCGCACAATACCATTGGTCATGCGTTCAACACGCTCAGGGTCCGCATCACGTTTGCGCAAGGCAGTCTGGATCGAGCGCTCCAATTTGTCCCGATCAAACGGCGCGCGCTTGCCGGATTTTTTGGCAATGGTCAGCTCACGCATCTGCACCCGCTCGAAGGTCGTGAACCGTCCGGCACAATCATTGCACACACGGCGGCGGCGAATGGCTGTATCGTCATCGGTAGGACGGGAGTCCTTCACCTGACTGTCAGTGGATGAACAATAGGGACAACGCATTGGAATAAGTCCTTGGTGGTTAGTGGGTAGTTTTTAGTAATTGATTGGGTAAATGACCACCCCTAACCACTACGCACTACCCACTAATAACTCTACTTATTCGCCTAAATACCCATACATCGGGAAACGGCCCGTCAGTTCCATCACTTTTTTCTGCACCGCCTGCTCTACAGCGGCATTACCTTCATCGGAGTTTGCTTCTTTCAGGCCGTCCAGAACTTCGGTGATCAGATCGCCAACCACTTCAAATTCCTGTGCGCCAAAGCCGCGTGTTGTGCCGGCCGGCGTACCCAAGCGGATGCCGGAAGTTACAAAGGGTTTTTCCGGATCAAACGGCACGCCGTTTTTGTTGCAGGTGATGTTGGCGCGGCCAAGGGCAGCTTCGGCCCGTTTGCCTGTTGCGTTTTTCGGGCGGCAGTCGACCAGCATCAAATGGTTGTCGGTTCCGCCGGATACGATTGCAAGGCCATTGCGCTGAAGGTTTTGCGACAGCACTTTGGCGTTGGCCACAACATTTGCCGCATATTGCTTGAAGCTTGGCTGAAGCGCCTCGCCAAAGGCAACGGCTTTTGCGGCAATCACATGCATCAAAGGTCCGCCTTGAAGGCCGGGGAAAATGGCTGAATTCAGTTTCTTCATGATCGCTTCGTCGTTGCAAAGGATCAGGCCGCCGCGCGGGCCGCGCAGGGATTTGTGCGTTGTGGAGGTTGTCGCATGGGCATGGGGAACCGGGCTGTCATGAACGCCGCCAGCCACAAGGCCGGAAATATGAGACATATCCGCAAGCAAGAACGCGCCCACAGAATCAGCGATTTCACGGAAGCGTTTCCAGTCCCATGCACGGGAGTAAGCTGTGCCGCCGCAGATGATCAGTTTCGGCTTGTGCTTTTCAGCTTTTTCCGCGACTTCGTCCATGTCGATCAGTTCGGACTCTTTGTCTACGCCATAGGACACCACGTTGAACCATTTGCCGGACATGTTGACCGGCGAGCCGTGGGTCAGGTGACCACCGGAATTCAGATCAAGGCCCATGAAGGTATCGCCCGGCTGAAGCATTGCGAGGAAAACGGCTTGATTCATCTGGCTGCCGGAATTGGCTTGAACATTGGCGAACTCACAGCCAAACAACTTCTTGGCGCGTTCAATCGCCAGTTCCTCAGCGATATCAACGAATTCGCAACCGCCGTAATAGCGTTTTCCTGGATAGCCTTCGGCATATTTGTTGGTCATGATAGAGCCTTGGGCTTCCATCACCGCGCGGGAGGCTATGTTTTCAGACGCTATCAGCTCGATTTCATGGCGCTGACGGCCCAGCTCCGAGCGGATGGCTTTGAAGATTTCACTATCAACTTCTTCGAGGGGTTTGTTGAAGAAATTATCGAGTTGAGCGTTTTGCGCCATGATTTGTTTCCTTGAGATATTGCCGGGCTCGCCGAGCTGCCAACCAACCGACCATTTGCCTATGGATTATGCTTGAACGCCTAAAACGCGCGGTAGCCTAGTGCCAAAGCGTCGTTTTAAAGCGCAGTTGCGAAATATGGGAGTGTCTTAGTGTATTTGGCAAAAAATGGAAGTGGGACAGTTTGGCTTATGCACCCAATAAATTGCGCTCGAACTCCGCGCGAACCTGCCCTTCCAGATACAAGATCCAGAGATGCCAACTTCAAATCATCACAATTTGAGGTTTTGCAGCCTTTCTCCCAGATAATCATTCACGGCCCTGATCTTCGCGCTGGTGCGAAGTTCGCGGTGGGAAGTCAGCCACATGGGCAGATCTTCAATTTTGAATTCCTGCAAGACGGGAACAATATCCGGATTTTTCCCAGCCACAATATGCGGTGCAAAGCCAATACCAATGCCAGAGGCCAAGGCTTCCACAGTTGTCACCTGATCATCACAGCGGAAACGGAAGAATTCGGGGGTCACTTTGAAGCCCGCTTTCTCAAAGCCGCGAATGACCAAATCATTGCGATCATAACCTATGATGACGTGATTGCTCAGATCTTCAAAACGCTCAATCGCAGGCGCCTTTTGCAAATAATCCCTGTGGGCATAGATACCAATTTGCATCGTATTAACCCGACGCATAATCAAATCATTCTGGGTTGGACGAACCATGCGAATGGCAATATCAGCGTCGCGCTGCAACAGGTTTTCAACAGCATTGGAAGGAACAAGCTCAATGGAGACATCCGGCAAATCCTGCAAAAGGTCAGCAATGATTTGCGGAAGAATATAAGTGGCAACAATTTCACTGGCGGTGATTCTCACCGTTCCGGAGACCTGTTGCGAGCTGCCGCTGGCAGCCATTGTCAGCGCTGCACTTGCCGCTTGCATCTCCTTTGCAGCCTCCGCAACCTCCAGCCCGGCGCTTGTGGGTGTCATTCCTCTTCGTCCGCGCTCAAACAAAACGACGCCGAGCACCCGCTCCAGCTCATCAATATGGCGACCCAAGGTCGGTTGGCTGATTTTGGTCTGGTTGGAGGCGGCTGCGAGAGAACCGGCCTCCAAAGCGGCCAGGAAACTGCGCACCAAATTCCAGTCAAAGCCTTGCATGAAAAAACTTTCAATTCATTTTTGAATTTAAAATATACACTATTTGATATTTTTAATACAATAATTAATTGCTATTTTCTGCTCATCCAACCCAATAGAGAAAAGGAAAAAGCAATGACCGAACCATCAAGTTCAAAAAGAATCGCAGTTTTAGGAGCAAATGGGCGCATGTCGCGGGAAGTGGCAAGAGCGTTCCACCGGGCCGGATGGACGGTCCGGGCAATCACCAGGGACGGCAAATCCAAGGCGCTGGGATCCCTCACAGGCATGGAATTTGCAGCAGCAGATGGCATGAACCCCGAAGAGATCATCAAAGCCACCAAAGGCTGCGACTTCATCTTCAACGGGCTTAACCCGGTTTATACCGATTGGGACGAAAAGTGCGTAGTATTTGCACAGAATGTGTTGGCGGCGGCCAAAGCCAATGGTGCCATCCACCTTTTCCCGGGCAATGTTTACAACTTCGGATCAGGAATGCCTGAGGTTCTTACACCCGCTACTGCGCAAAAACCCGATCACCACAAGGCAATGCGCCGCGTCGAAATGGAACAATTGTTTGCAGGGGCCGCAATTACCGATGGCATTCAGACAATCATTTTGCGTGCCGGCGATTTTTTCGGTGGGGATGGGAAAGGCTCATGGTTTGATGAAGCAGTGATTTCGAAATTATCGAAAGGTAAAGTCATCTATCCTGGCAACAGAAACATCGTTCATGCCTGGGCCTATTTGCCTGACTTGGCCAAAGCCTTTGTCGCTTTAGCTGAAAAAGCGGAAACGATCGAAAGTTTCAAGATTTTCCATTTTGAGGGGCACAATGTTTCCGGTGAACAGATGCATCAGGCGATTGAAGCGGCAATGGGCAAAACCTTGAAACGCTCAAAATTGCCCAAATTCATTATCAGTTTTCTTGGGTTTTTTAATCCCAAGATGAGTGAGATCAATGAAGTTTTCTATATCTGGACAACGCCTCACCAGGTAAAGGATGCTGAATTGGAAAAATTAGTCGGTGAACTAAAACGCACCCCGCTTGTTGATGCGGTGCAAAATGCGATCGCAGATCAGGGATTATCCGCACATTCCAAAACCAGGGTTGAAGAACTCGGGAACACGGCAGCAGCTTTGTAAACCTCCGCTGCTAACGCTGGCTCAGTTTTGCCAGAGTTTCTTCCAAGACCGAGATTGGATCAGGATTAGCGGTGCATCCGGATGTACCGCTGGAAAACATCGCGACGGGTTTGGATGCAAGGTGTTTTTTGAGCGGAACGATTGCTTGTGTATAACCGCTTTCACCCAGCAATTCGACAGCTCTCGTGCGAATAATGAAGCTCCCATCAGGGGTTTTAATGTCGCATTTGTTCTTAGGACTGTGACAAGCACCTCAAATGCCTCGGGCGCTTTACCTGGGGCAAGGCATTCAAATGCGGCCTCGTCACGGTAATGGGGTTCATGTAGCGACCACTGCCAAAAGCCTTCACTACGAACGACACAGACGCCCTTTTGATAGACGTAGTCAAATTGGCAATGATCCCCTGCCAGTTAGCTGCGGTTCGCTGGAACAGCCGGCTAACAAAAGCGAAACGGCAAGAAAAAAAGCCGCATCAGCAGAGGCGGCTTGTTAATATGTTGGCGCTTTAGCATCAAAGAGTAGTTGTTGAACCCAGAGCCAATTCTTCCACGCCATCACGACGATAGATATCATCACGGAACTGCACAACACCTTCTGTTGTGGCCCACGCAGTAACATAGGCAAAGTAAACAGGCACTTGTTGAGCCAGTTTGAGGTCAATCCGTTCACCACTCTCGATGACCCGTTCTACTTCGCGGCGATCCCAACCGGGCGTATCCTTTGCAAGCCACGCAACCAAGTCGCGGACATTTTGAACCCGGACACAACCGGAAGATTCAAATCGTAGCAATTTACCGAATACGGATTGCTGAGGAGTATCATGCATATACACCGCATGAGGATTGGAGAAGTTGATTTTCACCGACCCCATCGCATTGCCCTTGCCCGGATCCTGACGGAAGCGGTATTGGACGGCTTCATCGGAATTCCAGTCCACTGTATCCGGCGGCAGTTCTGTTCCGTCTTGAGCAAAGATGCGGATGGAATTGCGAGTCAGATAGGTCGGGTCCTTGCGCATCAACGGAATGATGTCTTTTTTCACGATGGATACGGGCGAGGTCCAATAAGGATTGAGATTGATCTCGTAAATCTTGGAATTGAGAATTGGAGACTGGCGGTCGACCTTGCCGACGATAGCCACGTGACGCGAAGCCACTTTGCCATTTTCAACAGCTTCAATATGGGCTGCCGGAATATTCACCATCACATAGCGATCACCCAAATAACCTGACATAGAGCGAAGACGAACCAGATTGGTTTCCAACTGGCCAAGGCGGGTAGACGCCGGGATATTCATAGCTGCATAGGTGTATTTGCCAAGCACACCATCTGATGGCAATCCATGGCGGGATTGAAAGCGTTTGATAGCAGCATTGACCCAGGTATCATAAATCTCGGACGTTCCAGCTTTCGCAGACAGGTCACCGGAGATAATCAGGCGTTTGCGCAAAACAGGGACATTTTTCGACACGGAGCCAAGTTTCAGCTTCTGGTTCGCCGGCACGACTGGCCAGCCACCTTGAGCAACGATGTTACGATATTGGCCAATTGCCTGCTCGATCATCGCAGGGGTGCGATCGGAAAAAATAGGAGAATTGGAAGAATTGAGCGCTGCATCGCCTTTTTGAGCGTCAAATTGATCGCTCCAGGACCCATGATTCGGGTTTTGTAGCAATCGGTCGATGAGTGTTTGGGCTTTTGCTGCGCCTGGAAGCGCGGTTGCTCCAAGAATTGACGCTGCTGCACTTAGAAAAAAACGTCTTTTCATCTCACTCAATCCAACTTCCAACTTACATGTTTTCGCAATAGCTTTGTCGCATCATAACCACTTGGGCTCCCTAAAAGCTGTATGAATACCTAAGGGAAACATGGTTACTATTCGATTAAATTTCAACGTCAAAACACAGGTCAATCATGTGCTTTGCAACCCCACATCGTCAGAAGTGAGTCAGTTTCTAATATCAGTGAGATGAATTTATGGCCAATCCATGTCCAAAGATAGAGAAAAATAAACGCAGCTTCGTGATCTTTCCACGTCCTCAACGCAAAAACGAAAAGCCCCGCTAATAAACGGGGCCTTTAAATGAAGTCGATGCAAACCACGCCTTTTTAGAGGCGGTATAAGATCTGATCCGTCCAAAAGCGCTCCAAACGCTGCAGCGATTTGTTCATTCTGTCGAACTCATCGGTGCCCAGTCCGCCAACTTTTTCGATTGAAGCCGTATGGCGCTGATACAAGGCCTCAACAACGTCTGCGACTTCCTTACCGGCATCGGTGAGACTGACGCGAACCGAACGGCGGTCAACGCGGGATTTTTGATGGGCAATCAGGCCCTGATCCACCAGTTTTTTCAAATTGTAAGAAACATTGGAGCCTAGATAATAACCGCGAGTGCGCAACTCGCCAGCAGTCAACTCCGAGTTTCCGATATTGTGAAGCAGCAATGCCTGAACCGCATTGATGTCATTGCGGCCCTGACGGTCGAACTCATCCTTGATGACGTCCAATAAGCGCCTGTGCAAGCGCTCAACCAATGTCAGCGCTTCCAGATAACCCTGTTTGATTTCCCCTGAACTTTCAGGTTCGATCGCCTTACCGACCAATCCAATTGAAGTATTCATTTTATGCCTCTCTGTTATTACGGCGGAATTATATTTTCCTGCTCGTTGGGAGAAACATACTCATTTCATATCAAATTTTATTTAAAAGGCAGACTTAATAAAGGGTTACTCGCCAATGCCTGTCATAATGGTTACCAAATTCATTCAATTGTGCTGATTTTGAAACTTGGTCCATAGAGCATCGCAAGATGCAATATCGCCATTAAATGAGAATTCTGTTCGCAGACCATCAGTTTCCGCTTGTTTCGCTTAAACTCACTCTGGTTGCATGTTGGGTAATCTTCAAACTCGCCTTTATTGCAATATAAGTTAAGAGGCAGGCGATATGGAACCACACCAAAGCTAGTGATTGAAATGCCACGTCCGTGTAGTAATAGTGCATGTACAATTCCAAAGCGACCACGGCCAACCAGGTAGATGTGCCCCAGGAAAACAAACCCCAAAGTCCAATAGCCGCTACGGGCATTGTGACCGCCAGAACTACGGAAGCGATTTGCCAATGATACGGCATTGAAACAATACCGCTGCCTTCAAAAGAGCCAAATGCAACAATCCGGCCCCAATGGCCTAAGGCAAATATCACAAAAAACAGGGCAATCATCCTGCGTAAAATCACAAGAAGCAAATGTCCCAATCCGGTTTTGATATCCTTGTTGTTGAGGCTGATTTCCAAATTACGTTTCCCGGCACTGTGATTATTGTGATTTTGTTTGTTAAAACAAAAAGGCGTTGCAACAATTGCAAATTGTTTCGAACCATGGCTGATACTATGGCAATCATATAAAGGTAAAACTGGCTCAATTGGAATAGACTGCATGAAAAGAAGCATCAGTGAAATAACCGGCAGCAAGCGTATGCGGCGCAATCGCCGGTTTGACTGGACCAGACGAATGGTTCGGGAAAACATCATTACGGCCGATGACCTTATATGGCCGATTTTCCTCATTGAAGGAATTAATCGTACTGAGCCAATCAATGCCATGCCGGGCGTTGAGCGAATGACTGTAGACAAAGCGGTCGAAGCGGCAAAAATGGCATTTGATCTTGGCATCCCTGCCCTCGCCACTTTCCCGGACATTCCGATTGATAAGCGCGATGCGACCGGATCAGCTATCCTTGATCCTCATGGTGTGATCAACAAAGCGACTGAGGAAATCAAAAAGGCAGTGCCGGGAATTGGCATCATCACGGATGTTGCCCTCGACCCATTCACCAGTCACGGCCATGACGGCATATTGAAAGATGGCAACATCCTCAATGACGAAACCGTCGAACATATATGCAAGGCAGCGGTCATTCAGGCAGAATCGGGCGCTGACATTATTGCTCCCTCTGAGATGATGGACGGGCGGATTGGCGCGATCCGCGATGCGCTGGATGATGCAGGGTTCGACCAGATCGCGATCATGTCTTATGCAACGAAATTCGCATCAGCTTTCTATGGACCTTACCGGGAAGCTGTTTCAACTGGAGATCTGTTGAAGGGAGATAAGAAAACCTACTACCTTGACCCCTCCAATTCCGATGAAGCTCTAAGGGACTGCGAATTGGACGTGCATGAAGGCGCGGACATGTTGATGGTCAAGCCTGGCATGCCCTATCTTGATATCATCCAGCGGGTTAAAGACAATTTTCAAATGCCAACATTCGCCTATCAGGTTTCAGGCGAATATTCGATGATCATGGCAGGAGTCGAAAAAGGCTTCCTTGATAAAGACCGCGCTGTCATGGAAACGATGACTTCTTTCAAACGCGCTGGCTGTGATGGCGTGTTGACCTATTTCGCTCCACATATTGCAAAACTTATAGATAAGGGTTGGCGGCCATGACACTTTTTCAGTCCATTAATACAAACAGCGAGCCTGAAATAGACAGCCCCGCTACAGAAAAACTGATCTCAGGAAATCCTGTATTTCGAACATGGAACACGGAAGAAACGAAAGACGGGTTATATGCCGGAGTGTGGGAATCAACCCCCGGCAAGTGGCGCATTTCTTATGATGAATGGGAATTTTGCCATATTCTGGAAGGTGTCTCAGTGATCACGGATGACAAGGGCAACGAGCATAATCTTGCGGCTGGGGACAGTTTTATCCTACGCCCGGGGTTTAAAGGAAGCTGGGAAGTCATCGAGACCACCCGCAAAGAATATGTAATCAAGCTATAGACATTTTACCTGGATATCCGAACCAGGATCTGATCTCGATTGAGAAGCCAGCCCCTGGTTCATTGCAGATAGCGGAACATATTTTCTCCAAATTTTTCAATGCAATGATCCTTTGGCTTGGAGAAATTTCAAACTCCCTGAAACTAAATTCCATTTTGAACCGTTGTTAAAACAAGGTTGCAAGAGCGGCCGGAAAACGGGACCAAATCCCGAGAATTGAAATTGAGGGAAACCTCTAGGGAGAATCAAATGAAAAATATAATCCGAAATGCGGCGCTAGCCGCCACCCTTTTTGCTGCGCCGTTGGCACTTAATCTTGGTGCAACAACTGCCACTCTGGCTGCTGGTCATGGCAAAACAGTTGTTGAGATTGCCGTTGGATCGCCCGATCATAAGACATTGGTAGCTGCGGTAACTGCAGCAGGATTGGTTGATACGCTTTCCGGGGACGGCCCGTTCACTGTGTTTGCGCCAGTCGATTCTGGGTTTGCAGCCCTGCCAGAGGGAACCGTAGATACATTGTTGAAACCGGATATGAAGGATACCCTGACCAAGGTTTTGACCGCCCATGTCGTTTCAGGAACTGTGACCTCCGGTGATCTGGTAAAAGCAATCAAGGCCCATGGCGGTCGTTACAATTTCTCAACGATCAGTGGTGATGCGCTGACGGCAACCCTCACCCCGCACGGCAATGTCTGGATTTATGATGAAAGCGGCGGCGCTGCGAAGGTCGTTGCAGCTGATATCGAGGCCACCAATGGTGTTGTTCACGCTGTGAGTAAAGTATTGCTGCCCAAATAAGACAATGAAGAACTGGTCAAACGACCAGAAAAGTTCAATCACACAAATGTGCGGGGCCTGTGATTGCTCCGCACATATTTCGCCGCTATCTATCAGTATCTCAATATCCGGCGTTTTGAAGTAAAACGCTAAATGAGTTGTTGAATGAACAGGAGTCCGTCATGAACAGACGCAAATTTCTACTGAGCGGTTTGAGCGGAGGCGTGTCCGTTGCCGCGCTGACTTGGATGATGGGCGGTACAAACGCTTCCACCGGCAAGCAATTCGAAATCATGAAAACAGACGAGGAATGGAAAGCCATTCTTACCGAAGAGCAATTTCAAGTGCTCCGCAAAGAAGCAACTGAACGCCCTTTTACCAGCCCGTTGAACGATGAAAAACGCGCAGGTCTTTTCCATTGCTCCGGGTGCGATTTGCCGCTGTATGATTCCAAAACCAAATTCGACAGCGGCACTGGCTGGCCAAGTTTTTATGATGCTTTGGAAAATGCCGTCGGAACAAGAGAAGACAACTCCTTCTTCATGAAAAGAACTGAAGTTCATTGCGCTCGCTGCGGCGGCCATCTGGGGCACATATTCAATGACGGACCGCAACCAACAGGTCTTCGTCATTGCATCAATGGTGTATCGCTGAAATTCGTTCCGGCCTGACCGGCTACCAAACCTAGAACCGCATCTTGAAACAGGTGCGAGGAATAACCATTTCAATAAGGATTGGCGGCATTATCGCCAATCCTTTTTTTGTGCGAATTCTGGAGATGGTTTTGGACAGCTTTAGAGACGAATTTTCCGGCAATACCAGCGGGCAATCAGATTTCCTGGACAATGTGCGTACCAGGCGGGTTCTTGCGTTTCTAATTGACTATGCATTGATCGCCATCCTGTCTTTCATATTTGGCATTGTTGTCTTTTTCCTGGGTATTCTGACACTTGGCCTAGCCTGGCTGCTATATTTCGTGCTCCCTCCCCTTGTCGCAATGGCCTATGTTGGCCTCACCATGGGCGGGCCCAATCAGGCAACACCGGGTATGCAGTTTTTCGCTTTGAAAATTGTGCGGGAAGATGGAGAACGTATAGATCCGTTTCTGGCAGTTTTGCATGGCGTGATATTTTGGGTGGCACATATCGTGCTCACGCCCTTCATGCTTGCCGTCTCTTTGTTTTCTTCCAAGAAAAGACTGGTTCAGGACATACTGCTCGGAACGCTGGTTATCCGCTCGGATATTTGAGACATGATGCCAGATTAACTGGCGAACCCAATAAGAATACTTGAATTTTTCAGGGATCGTGAAAGAGTTGCCAATGAACAAATCGGCAATTTGAGGCGCATAATTATTTTCGATACCCCTGAACAATTCCTGATGTGGACCAGCTTTTTGATCATCGCCGGATCGGTGATCGGTTTTGCTTTGGAGAAATGGTCCATCGAGGTCATCTCTCTCGCGACACTTACGGCCTTCGTGCTTCTGTTTTCTGCAATTCCAAGCGATATCATCAAGATAGCACCGTCTGAGCTGGTTATGGGGTTCGCCAATCCGGCATTGATCACCGTCATTTGCCTGCTGATGATCGGTCAAGCTTTGTTCAATACGGACGCCCTCGACACGCCCACCAAATTCCTCATCAGCATCAGCGGCACCGGCATAACCCGCACCCTGATCGTCTTGCTGGGGTCAGCGGCAGTTATTTCAGCTTTTTTGAATAATACGCCAGTCGTTGTCATGTTCATTCCTGTTTTGACAGCTATTGCTGCGAAGCGAAACTTTGACGCGGCAAAGGGGCTGATGCCGTTATCCTATATTTGTATCCTAGGCGGCATGACGACATTGATCGGCTCGTCCACCAACCTGCTGGTGGCTGATGTCGCCGCGCGTGAGGGCTATGAGATCGGGTTCTTCGACTTTACGACCCCTGGCATTATTCTCGCGCTGGTGGGGGCAGTCTATATCATTTTCATCATGCCATTGATCTTGAACAAACGGCCCGGCATGGCAGAAGAATTGAAAGTCAATTCCGGCAGGCAGTTTATCAGTCAAATTGAGATAACCCGCGGCCATCCATTATCAGGAATCGAATCGCGGCTTGGTCTGTTTCCTCAGCTGACCAATATGACAGTGATGATGGTGATGCGCCGAGACATACCCATTCGCCCACCTTTCGAAGAAATCGTTCTTTCTGTTGGTGATATTGTCATTGTCGCAACAACCCGTGACGCGCTCACCAAGGCGCTTTCCTCGGGTTCTGCCAGTGTGCCGTCACATCCGAAAGACGAGATCCCAACAGCGGAACAGGAAATTTCCCAGGACTTCAATCTGGCAGAGGTGATCGTTTCCCCCGGCTCTCGGCATGTGGGGCGCACCATCCAGGGCGCGAATATCCGTTTCACCGAGGGTGTTGTTGTCATGGGGGTTCAGCGAAAAAGCCGGATGCAACACAGAGAGTTTCGCGAAATCCGCCTGGAACCAGGCGATACGCTTTTGGTTGGCGGCAGTATAGAAGCATTGAACCGTTTGCGCTCCAGCCGTGACTTATTGCTATTGGAGTGGTCGGCAGCGGCAGTTCCTCTACGGCGGTTTGCACCGCGTGCCATCATCATTTTCACTCTCGTTGTATTCACAGCTTCAACAGGTATTTTGCCCATCATGGTTTCTTCTTTGCTTGGGGTCTTTGCCATGATTGTCGCTGGATGCCTCAACATCCACCAAGCCGCCCGAACTTTTGACGGGCGCATCTTCATGCTGGTTGCAGCAGCTTTGGCAGGCGCGGTTGCGCTTGAAAAAACAGGCGGCGCGGAATATCTCGCCAACAGCGTGATCAACGCTTTTGAAGGACACTCGCCGGCCGTGATTCTTTCCGCATTCTTTCTTGCTACGGCAGTCCTCACTAATTTTCTTTCAAACAACGCGACAGCTGTTCTTTTCACTCCTATTGCCATTAAGGTCGCCATCGGTGTCGGCGCACCACCGGAAGCCTTTATTGCCTGCGTGATTTTTGCCGCAAATTGCTCCTTTGCAACGCCGGTCGGATATCAGACAAACCTCCTGGTAATGGGCCCGGGACATTATCGTTTTGCCGATTTCATCAAAGCGGGTAGTCCGCTTGTCATTTTGATGTGGCTCACATATTCTTTTGTCGGACCTTGGTATTACGGACTATGACCCAGCACTCACTCGACACGCCCCAGTTTTATCTGACCGCACCCCAGCCCTGCCCCTATTTGCCGGGGCGTCAGGAGCGCAAAGTGTTTACCCATCTGGTTGGGGAGAAGGCCCCTCAGGTGAATGACATGCTGACCCATGGTGGTTTCCGGCGCTCGCAAAATATCGCTTATCGCCCGGCATGCGAAGGCTGTAGAGCCTGTGTTTCAACGCGGGTGATCGTTGACGATTTTACACCAAGTAAAAACCTCAAACGGTTGGAAAAGCGCAATGCGGACCTCATCGGGGAAGAATTGCCTGCGGCCCCAACTTCCGAACAATTTTCTGTTTTCAGAAGTTATCTAGATGCCCGCCATTTTGACGGCGGTATGGTGGATATGACAGCGCTAGATTATGCCATGATGGTTGAAGACACCCATGTCAATACAAGACTAATAGAGTATCGCAGACGCGGGCCTGATAGTGGAATTACCGGCAAAGGCGAAGGCCCTATTGTTGCAGCTGCTCTTACGGATATTCTCGGCAACGGGCTTTCAATGGTTTACAGCTATTTCGACCCGGATGAAGGAGCGCGCAGTCTTGGCGGCTATATGATCCTTGATCATATCAAACGCGCCCGGCGGATGGGCCTGCCTTATGTCTATCTGGGCTACTGGGTCAAAGGCTCTCCTAAGATGGAATATAAAACGCGTTTTCAACCACAAGAGCATTTGACCATGAGCGGCTGGGAGCGAACCAGCGTTTAACCCCTGCAAAAACCTTCTACCCTCTTTCGATCGGGATGAATTTCCTCTATTGGCACATACTGCACTCTGGGGAATGAGCTACTCATGACGACGTTAAAAACCAATACGATTATGGGTATATCCCTTGGGTTCATGGGTGGACTGGTTATTTCCTTCGATGTGCCGGTCATTCAGATGGCCGGAAGCGATCCCTGGCTAATGATGCTGGCACGCGGTCTAATCCCTATCCCGATTTATATCATCATTCTGTTTGCCTTGAGACCCTTTCACGATACGCCGCGCAATCCATTTGCCAATGTAACATGGGTCCAGGTGGGGATTATTTACGGCGTTTCGCAGATATTTTTTTCCACCAGCGTTTTCAATACTTCAACGGCAAATCTGGTTTTCATTCTTGCGTTCAACCCGTTATTGGCGGCGATCCTGTCATGGTGGATGATTGGAGAGCGACCGAAAACCGTAACCTGGATCGCCATTGCCGTCACCATGATTGGTGTTGGAATTATCGTTGGCGGTGGTCTTGAAGCAGGCACATGGTTCGGAGATTTTTGTGCGCTAGGCGCGGCAGCAACATTGGCCTTGGCGATCACACTCAGTCGAAAGTCCCAAGCTGATATGTCTTTGGCTCCGAGCTTCGGTGGGGCTGTCGCGGGCATGTTTGCCCTGCCAATTGTTTTGTTTCACTTCTCCCCGCCGGAAAGCTGGGCCTGGGTATTTGGCAATGCCGCTCTGCTGGTTCCCATTGCTGCGATCTGCCTAGCTGCGGCTCCAAGATTCATTCCTGCTCCGCAGGCCGCCATATTCTATCTGTTGGAAACAGTGCTTGCGCCAATTTGGGTTTGGCTTGCCTTTGGTGAAAAGGCCACCACAGAAACGCTTATCGGCGGCGCACTTGTTCTTGCTGCTATCGGCGGGCATTCCGTCTGGCAATTGCGCAGAGTCAAGCCAGTGACTGATAAGGAATTTCAGGCTACATGAAAGACTATGCCTCGCCAGCCGGTATTATGAGATCTTTTCGCTCACGCTGACAATCTAGCGACCTCGCTCCGCGGGGACGGTGCATAAGCATTGAGCGGGCAATTCGCATTTGTTAAGCCTCGTCCGCTGGCACGATCCAGGTTTCCTTGCGCGCTTCGGTTTCCCATTCAACCCAGGCCGGATGGCACTTCATCGCATCGCGATATTTAAGGACCGCAGGATGACTTGAGAGATCGTAGACTTCCAACCGATTTACCACCGGCGCAAACATTGCGTCGGCATTGCTGAAATCACCAAACAAAAATGGTCCGGCTGACGCTTTCAAGCAATCGTCCCACAAGGTCTCAATGCGAGCCACGTCTTTTCGAACCGCATCAGACACGTCAATTGCCCTGATTTCACGGCGCAGATTCATCGGGCATTCGCTTCTTAAGCCACCAAACCCGCCATGCATTTCGTTGGCAACAGCCCTTGCTAGTGCGCGGGCCTTGATATCCTTCGGCCAAAATCCTTTTTCGGTAAATCTGTCATCCAGATATTCGAGAATCGCGAGCGACTCCCATATCGTCAAATCATCCTCTACCAAGGTCGGCACTTTGCCAGTTGGCGAGAAATCCTTGAATTTCGGATTACCACCTTCATCATCGAACGGGACAAGAATTTCCTCAAACTCAATGCCCTTGGCTTTCATGGCGATCCAGGGGCGAAACGACCAGGAAGAATAATTCTTGTTGCCGATATATAGACGCATCATTTATCCTTCTTTTTGTAAATGGGGATCATGAAGCTGATATTGGCTCCAAGAAACGCAATTGCCCCAATGGTTGCGATCATATCCCCTGCCCGAATTGCGGCCCATATGAAAAAGACTGCTGAAACCACAAAGAGCCACCAGCCGAGTTTTACGAAAAATAGGTCAGACATTCAGCTCCAGTCTTTCGGCTACTCACCGAACTTGCCATTGCGTGGAAAGCCCTTTGGAACCATGCGGCCGGCTTGCGCGCGCTCACCCATCCACTCCAACAATTCTTCCTTGGATTTTGTGAAGGTTCTGTCTGCTGAATCCTGCCAGGCTAGCCCTTCGGCCATCGTGAAGGTGCGGGCATCTCTTGTACCGCCGTCCTTGTATTTTTGCAGGCGGACGCCCTTGCCCCGCGTCATTTCCGGCAATTGATCCGAAGCAAAAATGATCATTTTGCGGTTTTCTCCGACAACGGCCAAGTGATCATGGGCTTCATCAATCGGCGCGCAAAGCAAAGCCTCATCAGGCAATTTCACATTCATCACCTGCTTGCCCTTGCGGGTATTGGCGATGAGTTCGCTTTCGGGAACGATGAAACCATTGCCAACCCGCGAGACCAAAAGCAATTTGCGTTTGGGATCATGCTTGAAGGCGGTCACCACATCGGCGTCATTTTCCATATCAATAATCACGCGAACCGGCTCCCCGTGACCGCGCCCGCCGGGCAATTTGTCGCCCCCTAGCGTGAAAAATTTGCCATTAGTTGTAAACAGCAGAATCTTGTCATGGCTGTCAGCATGAAAGGCTAGCTTCAGCTTGTCACCTTCCTTGAATGTCAGAGCGGCAAAGTCTGCAGGATGACCTTTCATTGCACGTATCCAGCCCTTTTCGGACAGAACAATTGTGATAGGCTCTTTTTCGATCATTGCTTGTTGAACAGCTTCAAGGTCTATCTCCTTGGCCATTTCAAATTGCGTGCGGCGTTTGCCTAGCGGTGTATCTTTGCCAAACTGTTTCTTGATTTCACCAATGTCTGCATAGAGGATTTTCCATTGAGCCTCTTCAGAGCCCAACAGCGCCTCGATTTGTTCTTTCTCTTTTGAAAGTTCATCGTTTTCGCGGCGAATTTCAATCTCTTGCAATTTGGCCAAAGCGCGAAGGCGCATGTTCAAGATGGCCTCAACCTGAACTTCGGTCAGATCGAATTTGGCGATCAGTTTCTGCTTGGGTTCATCTTCAAATCGGATGATACGGATAACCTCATCAATATTGAGATAGGCAATCAGCAAGCCGCCAAGAATTTCCAATCGGCGTTCGATTTGAGCAAGGCGAAAGTTCGAGCGACGAACCAGAACGGTCCGGCGGTGATCCAGCCATTCACGTAAAATATCGCGGAGGCTCATCACTTTCGGTACTTTACCGCCGGATAGAACATTCATGTTCATGGAAAAACGGTTCTCAAGATCTGTGACCTTGTAGAGCGATTCCATCAGAACTTCTGGGTCAACGGCCCTGCTTTTAGGATCTAGCACAATACGAATATCTTCGGCGCTTTCATCGCGGATATCTTCCAGCAAAGGCAATTTGCGATTCATCAACAATTCGGCGATTTTTTCAATCAAACGCGATTTTTGAACCTGATACGGTATTTCGGTGATGATGATGCGGTAGCCGCCACGGCCCGTATCTTCCTTTTCCCATTTGGCGCGAACGCGGAAGGAACCACGCCCTGTTTTGTAGGCTTCAATAATCGAAGCCTCATCTTCAATGATCCAGCCGCCGGTTGGAAAATCGGGTCCCCTTACGTATTTCTCTACGAGCGTGTCGACCGAGGCATTGGGAAATTTGATCAGATGCTGGGCAGCTTCGCAAAGCTCAGCAGCATTATGGGGCGGAATATTGGTCGCCATGCCCACGGCAATGCCTGAAGACCCATTGGCCAGAAGATTTGGAAACGCACCTGGAAGAACAATCGGCTCTTTGTCTTCTTCATTATAAGTCAGGCGAAAATCAACGGCGTCTTCGTCGATGCCTTCCAGAAGCAGTGTAGCGACTTCCGTCATCCGCGCTTCGGTATAGCGGTAAGCCGCGGCGTTATCGCCATCGATGTTGCCGAAGTTACCCTGCCCGTCGATCAGGGGATAGCGTTGGGCGAAATCCTGAGCAAGACGAACCAAAGCGTCATAAACCGCCTGGTCGCCATGGGGGTGGAATTTACCGATCACATCACCGACGATACGGGCGCATTTCTTGAAGCCCGTATTAGGGTCCAGTTTCAATACCCGCATCGCATGAAGAATTCGGCGATGGACAGGTTTCAGACCATCGCGCACATCAGGTAGCGCCCGCCCCATAATGGTGGAAAGCGCATAGGCGAGATAACGCTCTTCAAGCGCTACCTGCAAATCTACATTTTCAATGCCATCGCCGCCGTCTGAATCATCACCGCCGGGAGGCGTTATCAAATCTTGTCCCATATCAAGTCCTTTGGGACTGCGTTAGCGAACGGAATGATTCGTGGCAAGCCTGAGTTTCATAGCTTCCATTGATAAGTCCGTGGAAAGAGCCGTTCAGCGGTAGACTACGCGCAAAAACCTGTCCAAGGCGCCAGTGACTTCCGGGCTTTTTCCTATCTGTGTCGCGATGGAGCCATGGGAATAGCGCTGGCCGTTGAAAAGCGTCACGCGGGCGCCCCGGCGTTTCAATTCTTTGGCAAAGGCAACCGAGACAATTGCCCGGCGGGGACGGTGCGAATTTGAATACATCACCAAAAAAGGCGCAAAGCCTGAATTTCTTCGCACATAAGTTACTGGAGACCAGCGAATCCAGTCATCGGGGTTTGAACCAAAAGCCGAAAGATAGACCCCATCAATGCCGCCTCTGATACTGGCATAAGCAACCATATCATAGGCCTGAACATCATTGGCTATAATGCCTTTTAGAGGCCCGCCCTTTTTCTGGGCTCCGATCATGGATACCAGATGCGCGCCTGCCGAATGGCCCATGATGACGATCTTCTTGGGATTGCCGCCATATTTGGCAATATTGTTTCGTGTCCAGTTGATGGCCCGTTCAACATCATTGATCTGACCATCAATATTGGTTCGTGGAACAGGGCGATAGCTGACCGAAACGAGCATATATCCCCGAGAATTGGTGTAGGAAGGCAGGTTATAAACACGGGTCGTATTGCCTTTGACCCAGCCTCCGCCATGAACATACAAAAGCACAGGTACTTTTTGGCGAATGCGGAACAGGCCCTTGGGCTTTGCAGCGTCAGGGATATGTATATCGACTGTCTGACCGCCACCCACGGGGATATTCGATTTCAATTCCTGTGCCTGGGCGAAGCCAGCTGAAAGGATTATAGAAAATAGACAAATTATGAAGAAGCCAGCGCGAAATGCCGATTGCATGATAGTACCCAATTTCAAAGACGCCCACTCATTGAATGCCTAAATGCAGGAAGTTTTGCAATAGGTCATTTCATACTCACGCAGATGTTATGGACGAAAGAGATTACGGCTCCAGCGAATTCCAGACACTGGAACTGACGGCTTCCTGATAGCCCTGCTCATAAGTCTTTGCCATATATCCACGGTCAATATCGAGCGCGGAAACGCTTGGCCAGTGGTTCGGTAAATTCGCATAGTAAAATGGAATATTACCTGCTTTCGCAGTCCGCCATTCCTGACGCAGAAGTAACACAGTGCTGGCTCTGCTCAATGAAGTTACGGATTTTTTCAACAACGGAATCAGGGATGCCTTTTGAGCAACCGGTTCCGGGTTCAGCTGATTATGGATAATCACATAAATGTTGGATTTGCCGCGATATTGGTCCGGGATCATATCAACATTCAGATAAAAATTCGCCAGAACCGCGCCATCACCGTGCAGTTCTTCAATCTGCCCGGTCGCCGTGTTGGACGCAATACTGATAGGCTCAAATGCGCCGGGGATCGAAATGGCCGCTTCAACCACGCGGTGGAACAGCTTCAATCCATCTTCACCGCCAAGAGACGCGATTTTGGTCATATCCCAAACAGTCAACTCATCGGCATCCAGATTTGCCGTCGCAATATACAAACGACGACCTTTGGCTCGATGGCGTGCAATCTCAAACATCAGATCAGGCGTGATGAGCGTGCGAATGAGTTTTTGCAGATTTTTCGGCTGATATAATGCGCCGCCTGCAAGCGCGCGGAAATAGTTCGGCTCACCAATCAGGCCTTCTATCTGCTCACCAGTATAGAGCGATTTGAGCAGATAATCATATTTCGGGCCGACAAAGGCAAAAGGGGCAATCAAAGCACCCGTGCTGATGCCAGTGACAACTTCATAGACGGGCCGCTTTCCGGCAGCGCTCAAACCGTTGAGTACCCCAACACCAAAGGCGCCATCAGGACCGCCGCTTGAAAGTGCCAGCATGTCAAAAGTTCCGTCTTCCAATTCCGGTGCACCAGTTATTGCCCATCCGGTGACACGGCCCATATCAAGAGACCTTGAGGTAAAAAATCGCAGATTTTCCCGCGACTGGATCGTCGCAGATTTGAGCGAAGCGAGATCATAGCTTCGGGATGGTTCCGCGTTATCGGCTGCGCTGGTTG
>JBAUHS010000108.1:0-2862 GCA_049680405.1 Salaquimonas sp.
GGCCCTGTCTATGAAGCCGAACTGACCTTCCCTGTGACCAATGAAAAAGGTCAGGAAGTTGTCTTTGGTTCCGTCGGTGGCGGCGGGCGCTATGATGGTCTGGTTTCCCGTTTCATGGGCCAACCGGTTCCCGCAACCGGATTTTCCATCGGTGTTTCCCGTTTGATGACGGCCCTTAAAAACCTCGGTAAGCTGGAAGGCGCGGAAGTCGCCGCTCCCGTTATTGTGACCGTCATGGATAAAGACATCGAAGCCCTCGGCAATTATCAAAAACTGGTTCAGTCACTTCGCAGCGCTGGCATCCGTGCTGAAATGTATCAGGGAAATGCCAATGCCAAACTCGGCAAGCAATTGCAATATGCCGACCGCCGCGATTGCCCGATTGCGATCATTCGGGGCACCGATGAACGTGAAAGCGGCAAGCTGCAAATCAAGGACATGATCGAGGGCCGCAAACAGGCCGCCGCGATTGAATCAAATGAGGAATGGCGCGAGACAAGACCCGGTCAATTCGAGATTAATGAGGCTGATCTGGTAGCTGAAATTCAGAAGCTGCTGGCAGAGCAAAAGGTCGAGCGGGATGGTTGAGGCGGCAAGAATCCGCCTCCCCCTTGAGGGGGGGAGCCTGCGAACGGTGATTGCAAGATTAATAATCGAAGCAGAGCGGGTGGGGGTAAGCACAACCCTTCTGGCACAGTGTTTTTCATTGTTAGCTTCGCGCTCGACCCCCACCCTCAATCCCTCCCCACAAGGGGGAGGGAAGTTAATCCAATGACCGCGCTCACGCTTCAAATCGAAAACTTTCTCAAAACCCGCAGATGCGCGCTGCCGGATATCGGACTGCTGCAACCGGCTGACCCGATTTTGAATGCGGCAGGCGAAGACATCCGTCGCCGTATCTTCATGACAGCTGACCAGCACGGCAAGGACATGTGCCTGCGCCCGGAATTTACAATCCCTGTTTGTTTGCAACACATCGCAATGGGCAAGCAGAGAAAACGCTATGGATATGTCGGCAAGGTGTTTCGCCAGCGTGCCGATGAGCCTGCGGAATTTGTTCAAGCGGGCATTGAGGATATCGGCGCGAAAAACACCGTGCTTGCCGATGCCAATGCGCTGAAAGATGCTGCCGAAATGCTTCAGAGCCTGGGCAAAGGCCGCTTGTCGGTCGTCGTGGGTGATCAGGCGATTTTTGGCGAAGTGTTGAAATCTCTTGGCCTTCCCAAAGCCTGGCGCGAGCGCCTTGGCCGCGCCTTTGGCGACAAAGATCGGTTGCGCGCTGACCTTGATCGCCTTGAAGGGAAAACCGTTGAGCCTTTTGCAGATATGGATTCAGCGCTTGTTCAGGCCCTTCGCGAAAAAGACCGTCTGACCATTCACACTCATGTTTCAAACGAGCTTGAAAGGGCTGGCATCGCCACTTCGGGTGGGAGGACCAGTGAAGAGATTACAGCTCGCCTGATGGAAAAGGCAGAACTGGCTTCTACGCAATTGTCACCGATGAAGCGTGAAATTCTGGAATCTTTCCTCTCGCTCGATATTCCTGCGGCCAACGCAAATAGCAGGCTTTGGTCATTTTCCCGCAAAGCAAATATACCACTTGGTCCATCTCTTGAAAATTTTCACAAGCGCATCGCAGCGATTGAAAAACTTCAGCTGGAAAATGTTTCCATCCGTTACCAGTCGGCTTTCGGCCGCCAGCTTGATTATTACACGGGCTTCGTATTTGAAATTCGCGGGGCAGGACGCTCCAAAGGCAAGCCCCTTGCAGGGGGCGGGCGGTATGATCGCTTGATGACAGTTCTTGGCGCAAAGGAGAAAGCGCCCGCTATTGGTTTTGCGGTTTATGTCGACCGAGTAGTGCCAGCTAAATCGCGAGGTGCCCAATGACCTTGACCATTGCGCTGCCTTCAAAAGGGCGTCTGAAAGAACAGGCCATTGCAACCTTTGAAAAGGCCGGATTCAAAATAGTGTTGCCAGAGGATACCCGCTCTTATCGCGGCTCAGTGGATAGGGTGCCCGAAGTTGAAATTGCTTTCTTGTCGGCCTCTGAAATTGCCCGGGAATTGATTGCGGGCAAAATCGCCCTTGGCGTAACCGGCGAAGATCTTGCCCGCGAAGCCATTGCCGATGCCGATAAGTTTTTGGACTTCAAATCGAAGCTTGGCTTTGGCGGGGCTAAGGTCGTCGTGGCCGTCCCGACAGCCTGGATTGACGTAGAGACGATGGCTGACCTTGATGATGTCGCAGCGGAATTCAGGCTCAACCATCAGCGCCAGCTGCGCATTGCAACCAAATATTGGCAACTGACCCAGAACTGGTTCGCTGATCATGGTATCGCGATGTACCGGATTGTCGAAAGCCTCGGCGCAACGGAAGGCGCTCCAGCGGCAGGAACAGCGGACATCATCGTAGATATCACCTCAACCGGATCAACCCTGACGGCGAACAATCTCAAAATCCTAAAGGATGGCATTATCCTCGATTCCGAGGCCAATCTCATCGCATCGCGGAAAGCCCGATTGTCCAAGGAGGATCGCGCTGTGATGAAAAAGGTTTGCGCAGCGATTGATGATTCTCTTTCCAAATAGCAAAAAGCCGCCAATTGATTTAGGCGGCTTTCTGTTTTTTCGAGATGGGTCTTCAGATTAAGTGTCGCATTTACCCACGGCGGGCATCTAGCGAATAAGCGCCCGGTCCTGATACGGACAGTGCCAGGAAGCCGCCAGCAATTGCCAGATTTTTCATGAAGTTGATCATTTCAGCCTGAACCGAAGGGTAGAAGTGAAAGATCAATCCGGCAACAAGGCAGAACAGGGCGAGTGCATAAGCAGCCAGTCTGGTCTTGAAGCCAACCAGGAT
>JBAUHS010000109.1:0-2965 GCA_049680405.1 Salaquimonas sp.
CTTCCATAGTTGCTTCCACGGCTTTGATGCCATCGACCGCTGAAATGGCTTGTTTTACCATGTATGGGCAGCTGACACAGGTCATGTCTGGCACGGATAGTTTGATGGTTTGTTCAGCAGCGACAGCCATCGACGAGGCCGAGGCGAGCATTGCGAACATAAGAGACAGGATGAGCTTATTCATAATAGTTCCTTTCACGATCCGAGAATGAGGGGCACAAGATATGGCCAAGCGAAGGCTAGCAAGATCAGCGCGGTTGCAAACCAAAGGGCTGTTTTAACAATGATATTGGGGAGTGGCCTTGCGCAGGCTTCGCCTTCCGCGCACGCAATTTTCGGTTTACGGTAAACCAGCCAATATCCGTATCCGAGAAACCCAAGCGTGATTGCGATGAATATTGGTTGATAGGCAGACAATGCCGTCAACTGACCTATCCATGCGCCGCTAATCCCAAGGCTGAACAGTACCAGTGGGATTATGCAGCACGTGGACGCTGCGATAGCGCCAAGGATTCCACCTGCTGCTATCAGGTTGGCTTTCCTTGAATCGTCGTCTGGCGCTGATTCCATCAAGCCTGTGTTGGTAGTTTCGCTCATGATTTTTCTCGCAAATTTTCGTTCATCAGACTATTGTACGATCTGTAGTTGCTACAGATGCAAGGGAATATTTCATGGACGAAATCACAAAAACGAGAGGATACGCGATAGGGGCAATGTCGCGTGAAACGGGCGTGAACATCGAGACGATCCGTTATTATGAACGGATCGGCATCATGCCAAAGCCTGACCGAACAGAGGGTGGCAATCGGCAATACAACTACGACCAGCTTAAGCGCTTATTTTTCATCAAGCGCTGTCGTGAATTGGGTTTCAGTATCGAGGAAATCAGGGCGCTTTTGCAAATGGTTGATCGTGCAGACTTCACTTGTGGAGAGGTTCACACAATGACGGTGGACCACCTGACAACCGTCAAAAAGAAAGTCGCCGACTTGAAACGCTTGGAAAAGGCGCTCGGAGCAATGGCTGCGCAGTGCGGCAAGGGTGACGTGCCAGCTTGCCCGATAATTGATACGTTGTTCAGCGTGCAGTTGTCGTATAATTGAATATATGGAACTTTTTGCAAAACCCGCTTTTTTTTTGTGATTTTCAACGAGCTGTCCATCCCCCATCAATGACCAAGTCCGCTCCTGCCATATACTCTGAATCATCTGACGCTAGAAACAGCGCCGCCGCTCCAATATCCTTGGGTTTTCCAAGCCTACCCAGAACAGTTTTCTGTTCAAATGCCAATTTCATTCTGGCGGGATTATCACTGCTGGCGAACACATCTTCGAGTAATTGTGTTGTTACGGGTCCGGGGCAAAAGGGAATTGACCCTGATGCCTTGTGGCCCGTGGTCGATAGCCATAGCCTTACTCAACATCACCACGCCACCCTTTGAGGCGCAATAGGCAGCAACGCCAGCCTCACTAACCAGGCCAAGTCCTGAAGCGACATTGATGATGATGCCATGCCCGTGCTGCTCCACATGAGGTATCACAGCCCGCGAGCATAGAAACACGCCCTTAAGGTTGACTGCCATAAGATGGCCCCACTCTTCTTCGGTAGTCCTAGGGAATGTCTTGGCAATTTCCGCGCTAGCATTGTTCACCAATATATCGATATGACCGAATTCTTTCAGCGATTTTTGTACCAAAGCTTCGACTTGCGCATTGTCCCTGACGTAAGTCTCAACATAAATGACACTGCATCCAGACTTTCGAAGGATGGCTGCCTCTTTTTCTGCATTCTTAATGTCGGCGAGCACCACATTTGCGCCTTCTTCAACAAACCGCTCGGCAATGGCAAATCCGATGCCTCGTTGTGCGCCGGTTATGATTGCGACTTTGTCCTTGAGTTTCATAACGAGCCTCCCAGTCAATGATATTGATAGGATAGATGCAGGAAAAACTCAAAAGTATTTGTCTTGAGGTACAAGCGTCTTAACAAAAATTGCCCGACCAAATATTTGGCTCATCGGCAGTACCTGCCGACCAGGCTCTATTCGTCGGGTCCTCCTCACAAAGTCAGCATTCTGTCTTTGCCCATGCAGGTGACGATCCTTTGCGCAATCGGCCGTTCCGGCTTCAATCAGCTAAAATTTTCCAAGAAGAAGACGATTGAGTTTGGAATTGTTGGATCCTTGCCCGCCTGTCTTGATCGCAAAATAGAGCAAGAGAAAGGGGAGCCCGGGTGCCGGGCTTGAAAGGTGAGAGAGAGTTTTCACCGGGTCCGGTAATCCCGAAAGGATATCTCCATGACAAAATCCCTATCAAAGGCCAAATCACCAAAAGCAAAACCGGTTAACAAAGCTGCGTCCAAGCCTAAATCTGAAAACGCTCTTGTAAAAAGTGCAGCGAATACTTCCGCTCAGATCCAGATGATACCGCTCAATAAATTGGCGCTCAGCCCCAAGAATGTTCGCAAGGTTCAGGCAACCGCCACCGAAGATGCCGAACTTCTGGCCTCCATTCGCGAAAATGGTATCAAACAGAACCTTGCCGGTTATGAGGACGGTAATGGCGGCTATCTGATCGATGCTGGAGGCCGGCGCCTCAAAGCTCTCAAGCAATTGGCAAAGGAAGTTGTAATCGACAAAGATTACCTGGTTGCTTGTCTGATTGAAGATGAATCCGAGGCGGTCCTGACCTCCGCAACAGAAAACCTGCAACGTGCTGCAATGCATCCGGCAGATCAGTTCGAGGCGTTCAATCAGATGATCGACGAGGGGCGCAGCGAGGACGATATTGCGTTGAAGTTTGGCGTTGGCGTTGATCTCGTGCGCCGTCGCTTGAAGCTAGCCCGTGTCGCACCGGAAATCATCGATCAGTTTCGGTTAGGCGAAATCACCCTTGAATGTGTCATGGCCTTTACTCTAAGCGATGATCATGATCGCCAGATCACGATCTGGAACGCTGTCAAAGAC
>JBAUHS010000110.1:0-8771 GCA_049680405.1 Salaquimonas sp.
CCAAACAGAATGACCGTAGACTCGATGCCGCGCTCGGTCAGGCTCATCTCAGGCTTCAGTAATTCCAGCTGCAGGCGGACAGGACGCAAGTCCTCGCGGGTCAAAAACTCCTTGTCATCAAAAGCCAGTTTATAGGCAGGCGCTCTGGTCTGAGGGGTATCAGGAACCTGATGGGCTTTTTCGACGTCTTCGCTGGAGCGGACCAGAGACTTCCAATGCTTCTTGTTTTTTCCGTTCGCTTTTGGGCTTGCTGATTCAGTCATTACGTTTTCAATTCCTCTTTATTATTGGTCTGCATACTCGACCACAGGACAAATACTTTCACTTGCCGGAACGAGTATGGTTGCGATTGACCTAGCGGTTCACTTGCCATAGCTTCCGCGCCAAACCCAGAACTTTCTTTGGCAATATGCCTTGGGAAACCCCTTCAGGCATATTCATTTCTATTCAGGCATATCAAATCAGGAGTTAACAAATGGCCAAGCCGAGCTTAGCAGCGCTTGAACAAACAATCGAAGCAGCCTTTGAGGCGCGCGACAGCATCAATTATCAGACCACTGGCGAAATCCGTGAAGCTGTTGAAGCATCTCTGGATCTCTTGGACAAGGGTGAGGTCCGTGTGGCGCAAAAAGGTGCTGACGGCAACTGGACTGTCAATCAATGGCTTAAAAAAGCAGTGCTTCTGTCTTTCCGCCTAAACGATATGCAAGTCATTCAAAACGGTAATGGCAATTCAGCCTGGTGGGACAAGGTTCCTTCAAAATTCGAAGGTTGGGGCGAAAATGAATTTCGCGCAGCAGGCTTTCGCGCTGTACCCGGCTCTATCGTCAGACAAGGCTCTTACATCGGCAAGAATGTTGTGTTGATGCCGTCTTTCGTCAATCTCGGCGCTTATGTGGATGAGGGCTCGATGATCGATGGTTGGGCAACCGTTGGCTCCTGCGCCCAAATCGGCAAAAATGTTCACCTTTCAGGCGGCGTTGGCATTGGCGGCGTATTGGAGCCCCTGCAAGCCGGGCCAACCATTATCGAAGACAACTGTTTTATCGGAGCGCGTTCGGAAGTTGTCGAAGGATGTATTGTTCGTGAAGGCTCAGTGCTTGGCATGGGCGTTTACATCGGCAAATCGACAAAAATCGTCAACCGCGCAACAGGCGATGTCAGCTATGGTGAAGTGCCGCCATATTCTGTTGTTGTTGCGGGCGGCATGCCGGGCAAACCCATGCCAAATGGCGAAATGGGCCCATCACTTTATTGTGCGGTAATCGTCAAGACAGTTGATGCGCAAACCCGGTCCAAAACAGGCATTAACGAACTTCTTCGCGACTGATTATACCCTAAATTTGAAAATGAAAAACCGGACTTTATGGCCCGGTTTTTTCGTAATTATCTATTTAGAATCCGCAGTTTTCAGACGCTTATTAGTAGCAAACGCGCACTTGCTGATAGGCGACAACCCGGCCATAGCGGTCGAACAAAGGCTCGTTCTGCAATTCGCAACGAGGGCGACGAACATAATAGGTTGGCTGTTGCACAATGACAGTGCGGTGGCGCGGAGCGAGCAAAGCACCAGCAATTCCAAGACCTACACCAACACCCACACCAGCTGCCAATCCGCGCTTCCAGTGTTTACTGCCTGCGTGTGCAGGAGCAATGGCTGTTGCGGAAAGTGTCGCAATGGTTGCAAGGGCAATTACTGATTTTTTGAATCCGTTCATTTTACAATCTCCTACTGTTTCAACAAAGCCTGATGCCAAACCAAAGTTACTATACACCCAGACTATCCAAAATCATATCTGCTTTAGCTTCATTCTGGTTTGAAGGGGTTGAACGATAGTAGTTCCCTTGGGGAGAATGTTGCTTCTGATCTTCATCATATAAAACTCTACCTGAATGGATGCTGAATGGGCTGGGGCAAAAAAGACCTACCGATTGAATTCAGGCCCCGGATTTGTTGAGGCAATAAAAAACCCCGACCGACAAAGTGCCAATCGGGGTTATTTGGAGTATTTCAGCAAAGCTTGCCGGAATATCCAGCGCCAAAAAGGGAGAGCAGCGTTCGTTGAAATACTCCGCCCTATTCCTTTCATCCTATCATCAACAACGTGATGAAAAGATAGGGGTGACAAGGTTACGGATCCTTCTCTTCCACTTCAGCTTGGGGCGTTAACTGATGTGTCGTTGAAAGACCCGTAATAGAGGTGATTGATGCAAATGCGGAGTGCTGATCGCATCAACCAAGATTTGATGACTTAGTTGCAAACCTGAACTGTACGAGCGCGCAGGATGCCAAACTGATCGTAATATTGCTGTGTTTGATTGTAGCAAACAGGTTGTTGCGTTACATAAACGGTTGATTGGCGTTGGCGGGTTCCGTTAAAGAGTGCTCCGGCAATTCCAAGGCCAACTCCGACACCGACACCAGCAGCCAAACCGTTTTTCCAGTGTTTGGAACCTGCTTGGGCAGGGGCGGTAGCGGCAATTGCCAAAGTTGCGATGGTTGCGATGGCGATGACTGATTTCTTGAAAGTGTTCATTTTGCTCTCCTGTTAGACTTTTTGTTTGCTTGAAATCTTGCGCTTCACTTTGATCAACGTGCGATTTCTTTTTGTTTGCTTGAAATCTAGCGCTTCACTTTGATCAACATGCGATTTCTTGAGGTTGCTTGTCTGTGTTTGTTGATGATTTGAAATTACGCCAACAAATGGGGAGGCGATGTGCATTTTGTCACACTGGTGAATAACTACAATATTATCAATGGTTTAAATATGAAATAAGTTCGATCTTTCATATTCTGCAAAACTTGATAAAGTTTCAAAATGGCAAAAAACGCACCAGAATTAAGTTTGAAATGGCTGTTTTTCGGTTTCAGCGGAAGGATTTCGCGCAAAACCTATGCGCTGTCCGCATTCTTCCAACTTTTGTTGCTGACCCTGTTGTTTTACCAGGCGATACAAGCTGAAGAGGATGAAGGCCGTTTGGTATTTGTCGGATTGTTTGGCATTGTACTTTTCCTGTTTCTGCTTTGGAGTGTGGCAGCGCTGTCTATAAAGCGGCTGCATGATCTCAACCTGCCGGCCGTTTTCGCAGGCTTGCTCTTTGTTCCCGCGCTCAACTGGATAGCCTTCTTTTATCTGATGCTGAAACAAAGCCATCCTGAAGCCAATGAGCATGGGGCCCCGCCTTTTGGAAGATCCGAATAATCCCTGATTGACCGGACGCCAAACTGGCAATAGGAAAACGCCATGACAAATCCTGATCAACTTTCCCCTTCTGCTCAAATCTTGCGCGATCTCATTCGTTGCCCTTCGGTGACCCCGGCCGAGGGCGGCGCGCTAACCTATTTGCAAGAGCGCGGAAAGAAAAGCGGCTTCAAAAGTGAACGCATTGTTTTCAGCGATAAAGACACGCCTGACGTTGATAATCTCTATGCGCGCCTTGGAACAGAATATCCGCATTTAATGTTTGCTGGCCACACGGATGTGGTACCCATCGGCAAAGAAAGTGATTGGGCATTCGGCCCTTTTTCCGGCGATGTTAAAGACGGGATGATGTTCGGGCGCGGCGCTGTCGATATGAAAGGCGGGATTGCCTGTTTTTTTGGCGCAGTTGAAGCCTATGTTGAAAAACACGGTGCGCCGAAAGGTTCTATTTCCCTGCTGATAACCGGCGATGAAGAAGGTCCTTCCGTCAACGGAACCGACAAACTGCTCAAATGGGCCGCTGACAAAGGCGAAAAATGGGATGCCAGCATTGTTGGCGAACCGTCCAACCCAAATGCGATTGGCGATGTGATCAAGAATGGTCGACGCGGGTCCTTTTCGGGACGCATTACCGTACAAGGTGTTCAGGGGCACTCAGCCTATCCGCATTTGTCGGATAATCCGGTCAATGGGATGGTGGATCTGCTTACTGCCCTGCTGAGTGAGCCTTTTGACCACGGCACGGAGCAGTTTCAGCCGACCAATCTGGAAGTTACCAGCGTTGATGTGGGCAATCCTGCGACCAATGTGATTGCGGCTTCTGCCAGTGCCGGCTTCAATATCAGGTTCAACGATCTTTGGGATGGTGAGACGCTACGCGTGGAAATTCTCAAACGCCTCACCAACGGCGCGAGCGCCGGGCTTATTCGCAAGGGGAAAACCGAGCCAGTGAAATTCTCTGTAGAATGGATTGGACGTGTGAGCCCGGTGTTCCTCACCAAGGATGACAATCTGATCAACACGCTTTCCAGCGCCATTCGTCAGGTGACGGGCAAAACGCCAGAGCTTTCCACAGGCGGCGGAACTTCTGACGCCAGGTTCATCAAAGATTATTGCCCGGTTGTTGAGTTCGGTCTTGTCGGCCAAACGATGCACCAGGTTGATGAGCGCACAGCGTTGAGTGATCTTGATACGCTGACTGCCATTTATCTGAGATTTCTCGAAGACTATTTCAAAGACTGAGTTTTGAGCATATTCTCATCTTTTTGATTTTCATCAAAAAGGAACAGGCTGGTCAAATTATTTTAATTCCTACTGCATTTCCGACTGCAAACAATGTTGCAATTTGGACGACTAGTCCCAACACGGTCAATAGGATTGCCTTACCCAGTGAAACTTTCAGAGAATGGCGAAGCAAGTTTATGGTTCGCCACAAAATCAGAATGAATACTACCATGAACAAGGCGATCAATGGAGAATGAAACGCATCATTTCCTTCCAGCAAATTGATCATCAGAAAGGCTGGCAAAATGGCAAGAACGACCATCACCGTCCACCAATTGTAAGCAATCAACCCATGCCAGAACCGTTTCGCATATCCAAGCGGATTGGCCAATAAAAACAGCACCAGATAGTTCAGCACAATGCTTAGAACATAAGAAACGAAATAGGCAAAAACATATATTCGCCGGGAAACACCATCGGTTACATAGCCATTGAACACATCAAGCGGGTAAGCCACATAGTCATAGAGCGAGAATAAGAGATAGCTCAGAAGAATCGCTATAAAAGAATATTTGAGGGACGGATTTCTGGTTTGAACCTCATAGGGGGAAGAAAATCTGCCAGCGCTCATCAGCCAAACCGTGCGCATCTGATTCATCGCATGGCGCCAGATAACCTTCGGACTCATTGAGAGTTCTCTGACAACAATCCACTTATATGCCAAGCCAAAGCTGAGTTGGAAGAGATCACGGGTTTGCCAATTCGCCTTGAGGCTTCGGCCAAAATTTCTGCTGTTCTAAGATTGGTGCAAGAGGCGAAAACCGCATCACACTGATCGCCGGAGCCAATTGCCACTATCGCGTCAAGTATTGAAGCTTGCGAAATCCGCGTAACCTTTGCTTCTTCCTTTTCATAAAAGGAACCAAAGCTGGTGATCTCAAACCCTGAAATCTTGAAATGCTGTGCCATAGCCTCAGAAACATGCGGTTCATAGGGTGTTAAAAGCCCAATCCGTTTTGCATCAACATGGTGCAAATTGGCTTTCACCGCCGTCAGCGGGTTTGTCACTTTTACATTCGGCCTTACGGAATGAATGGCTGCCGCAACCTTGTCCTCACCGATAACCGTAGACCCCGACGTGCAGCAATAGGCAACGACTGCTAGATCCCCGGCCGGCGGAAACAGGCTTGTAGCCCGCGGAATTTCAGCTTCCATTTTCGCCAGTGTTTCTGTTGTCACCTCATCACCACTGGGAACGCGAGAATGAAACAGAACCATCTTTTCTGGCAGAAATGATCTGATTTCATTTTCGAGCACTTCATCGGTCTGAAGCAATATCAGACCGACCGCTTTTCCAATTGGTACATAAGTCTGCTCTACATACTTCAGCTTGATGATTTCATGACTGGTGGGATTCATAGGACTCAATGGTTTCATCATAATTTGCATGGGCCTTTTGCTAGTTTGCAAGAAAGTGTTACAGACTGGCGACAGATTTGCCAGATTATTTGCGACATAAATTTACGGAAACCCTGATCATGTCCCGCATAAACAGCATTGAAGAACTCACCGCCCTTTATGGCAAGCCCGGCAAGGCATCATTGGTAAAGGAAACGGCTGAAATAATACCACATTATCGCAGCTTTATCGAAGCCTCACCCTTTTGCGCCCTGGCCACCATTGGTGATGCCAGAGACGGCAGCATGATGGACTGCTCACCGCGCGGCGATGTGCCGGGTTTTGTGCGGGTACATGATGAACGTACCTTGATGATGCCGGATCGGCGCGGCAATAACCGGGTCGATTCCCTACGTAATATTATTTCTGACCCAAGGGTTGCGCTCAACTTCATGGTGCCCGGTTCTCGCAGTTGCCTGCGGGTGAATGGGGAGGCACATCTTTCAGCTGACCCTGATCTGCTGGCTTCTTTTGCTATCGACGGAAAATCGCCAAGAAGTGTCATCGTCATTCACACCCGGTCGGTTTATTTTCAATGCGGGCGAGCCATTGTGCGCTCCAAATTATGGGAGCAAGATTCGCAAATTGACCCGAATACTCTCCCAACTCCGGGCGAGATATTGGCCTATATGAGCGATAATGAAGTTGGCGGGCCGGACTATGATGCTGAATGGAATGGCCGGGCCATGGAGACCTTGTGGTGATTGAAAACAACCCGGAACAGCTTGAGTTTATCAGTGCTTGTGAAACCGCGCTGAAGTCTGGAAATTTCAAGCGTATTACGTTCAGCTCGCGGGACAAAGGCAGTGAGAAATTTCGCTGCAGTTTTACGGCGGTACTCGGCGAAACAAAGACCATGGTGCGTTATAGTGACAACCAGCCACACGAGGATGTAACCAACCAACTTGATGTGGATGGCTTGATTTCGCAGATGAAAAGCGGCGCGATATCACCCTTTAAGGCAGCGACCCTCAACACGTCAGAATTTGATCTTCATTATAGTGAAAACCGCAAAATGGAGCCCCGCCTTTACAAGACGAAGGCATCCATGAAAGACGTGGTACAAACCCACAACAAGCAAAAGCAATATGCCCTAAAAGAAGACAGGCCTTATCTGAAGGGGCTTGGGGTTTCCACCGACAGCGGAAAAGTACACAAAAAGCACTATCCGAAATTCAGGCAGATCGCGAATTTTGTCGAGATCATTGACCGCGATATTGGCGCATTTGTGCAATATGCCGAGAGACCGATTTCGATTTTGGATCTGGGTTGCGGCAAGGGCTATCTCACCTTCGCGACCTATGACTATATTCGCTCACGGGCAAAGCATGAGCCACAGGCTCGCGGCATCGATATCAAGACAAATGTGATCGAGTTGTGCAACAAATTGGCCGGGCGTCTTTCCTTCAGCGGATTGAAATTCATCAATGCCAAAATTGAACCCAACAAGATTGAGCCTGTTGATATTCTGATTGCGCTTCATGCCTGCGATACAGCGACCGATGATGCGCTTGCCCTTGGGGTTCGCTCACAAATGAAATATTTGTTTTGCGCCCCTTGTTGTCAGGCGGAAATTGCCCAGCAGTTGGGCAAAGGGGAAAGCGCCTTTGAGACCATCAACCAGTTCCCACTGATGAAACGAAGGCAAGCAGACCTTGTGACTGATGTCAGCCGGGCCTTGCTATTGAACGCCCTTGGCTATGAAGTGAAGTTTCTTGAATTCACGCCGCTTGAACACACAGCGAAAAATCTGATGCTTGTCGGCAAACAAAGCGAGCTGATTGACCGGGAAAAAGCCTATCAAGACTATGTGACCCTAAAGGCGGAAACCGGATTTGAGTGTCATTCCTTTGAAGAAAACATCAAAGATTTATTGCCTGTCTAACCAGATGAGATTTAGCTCGCAAGTTTTTGCTGATCCAGGGCGAATGTGCGGCGGGACACTTTCAACTCATCCACAACATTGTAGATCAACGCTTCTTCGGTTGGATGCAATTCATCATCGCTGATGGCAACGCGCCAGCAATTTCTTAGCAGTGCCAATTTTTGCTCTAGCGGCATGTCGGCAGAAATCTTGCCAAGGGTCTCAAGTACCGAAGACTGCTCATCTTCTTTCATGGCATCCACAAACCGCTTAGAGGCGTCCATATTCAAATCTGGCGAACCTGCGTGCAGCACTTTAACGGCAGTTGTTTCTTCCACGGGTAATACCCGTTGATCGGCCTTGGTGATCGCCGCCAAGACCATCGCTTCGAAATCCACGCAATTGTTCAAACCCATAATCCGCCCTGCTGTTTGGCTATTGTTATTGTCTATAGCCTATAGCAGTAGTGTTACGATCAGGTGGAAAGGAAAGCTAAAATGTTACCAATTTTTGCAAAAGAATTTAATAATCTACTTGCATGAAATAGAGGCCACAGGCCGGAGCGACCGTGCCGCATGCTTTGCGATCCTTTGCCTCCAGGGCAGCTTTCAAATCCGCTTTGGACCATTTGCCTTCGCCGACCAGTTTTAACGATCCAGCCAGCGAGCGAACCTGATTGTGCAGGAAGGCACGGGCCGAACAGAGAATTTCAATTTCCTGCTCATTGACGCGCCCTACATCCAGTTGATCCAGCGTGCGAATAGGGCTTTTCGCCTGACATTCCGTCGAACGGAAAGTGGTGAAGTCATGCAGGCCCAGCAAAACCTTAGCCGCCTCATCCATGGCCGCGACATCCAGCGGTCTCTTCACATGCCAGGCACGCAGCAAATCAACTGTCAGATTAGCGGGACGATTGATAATGCGATAGCGATAATGACGTTTTACAGCAGAAAACCTTGCGTCAAAATCTGGTTCGGCATGTTCCGCCTTGATAACAGATATCGGATGGTTTTTCAGCCGCA
>JBAUHS010000111.1:0-7599 GCA_049680405.1 Salaquimonas sp.
ACACAAGGAACGGACGAGCCGCCCGGAATGACCGCTTTCAGATTATCCCAGCCGCCACGAATGCCGCCGCAATGCCTGTCGATCAGTTCCTTGAAGGGAATGCTCATGGCTTCTTCGACGGTGCAAGGCTTGTTCACATGGCCGGAGATACAAAAGAGCTTCGTGCCCTTGTTGTTTTCCGCTCCAAAGGAAGAAAACCAATCCGGCCCGCGACGCAAAATGGTTGGCGCAACGGCGATGGATTCCACATTGTTTACAGTGGTCGGGCAGCCATAAAGGCCCACATTGGCCGGGAATGGCGGCTTCAGGCGTGGCTGACCCTTTTTGCCTTCAAGAGATTCAAGCAAGGCAGTTTCTTCACCGCAAATGTAAGCGCCCGCTCCATGATGAACATGGATGTCATAGTCCCAGCCATGCTTGTTGTTCTTGCCGAGCAGCTTTGCATCATAACATTCGTCGATGGCAGCCTGCAGGGCTTCGCGCTCACGGATATATTCGCCGCGCACATAGATGTAGCAAGTGTGAGCGCCCATGGCGAAACCGGCAATCAGGCAGCCTTCGATCAGCGTGTGCGGATCATGGCGCATGATATCGCGGTCTTTACAAGTTCCTGGCTCGGACTCATCCGCATTGATGACGAGATAAGACGGACGGCCATCTGATTTCTTCGGCATGAAGGACCATTTGAGTCCGGTCGGAAACCCTGCCCCGCCGCGGCCGCGCAAACCCGATGCCTTCATCTGGCCGATGATCCAGTCCTGTCCTTTGTCGATGAACCCCTTGGTACCATCCCAATGGCCACGCGCCATCGCTCCTTTGAGCGACTTATCGTACTGGCCGTAAATATTGGTGAAGATGCGGTCTTTATCGTGAAGCATCAAGCAGCCCTTTTCTTTTCTTCGACGATTTTACGGAATTTTTCCTTGAAAGTTGACCCTTTTGCGATTTCACATTCGTCTATTCTCTTGTCAATTGCTTCAACGTCAGCTTCCATCTTGGCGTTGAAAGTGACATGACGTCCGTCAACTACACTTTTTCCTTCGGCCGCCCCCTGTAGAACCAGAGCCATCGCTCTTGGATCCGATTTTACAACCCCCTCAATATAGTCTGAGCGTTCTTTGACGCTGTAGACAATTTTGTCGCCAACTTCGACGCCGGGACCATAGATCTCTTTTTCGCAAGCCGCCCGGATGGACTTTTCCTTGGCTGAATAATAACCGGCCTGCCTGGCTTCAGGAACTTGCGGGGAAGCGCAACTTGCAAGAAAAGCAAGCGAACCAAACAATGCTGAGCATTTCACCAAAATCATTCCTTATTACCCTTCGCCAGCGCCTTGGCTTGTTTGATCCAGTCATCGCGCTCGATGCGGCCTTTGAACGTCAGCTCATTATCAACGATAGCCACATCGGCTTTTGTCCATTTGGCAATCTGGCTGAAATGCCAGAAACCAAGGCCGTTCAATGTCTTTTCCAGTTTTGGCCCAACACCGGATATCAGTTTCAGATCATCGGCCTTGCCTTCAGCTTTTTTCAAACGCAACGGGCCAGATGATTTTGCTGGTTTGGCCGTCTTTGGTTTAGCTGGTGATTTAACCGTTGCACTTGCCGCTTTCGCCGCAGTCTTTGGTTTGGCAGCATTAGTCGCTTTCGGCGCAGCCGCTTTTTTAGCGGGCGCTGACTTTGTGGAAGCAGATTTTGCGCCTTTCATCAGCATTTCTGCTTTTAGCGAGGTCAACCCGCCTTCCGGCGCAGAATAAACGCGGTCAACCTGAGGCCCGGCGGTCACACGCTCGCCGCGTCCCGCTTTGAATTCGTCAATGATTTCGGCCAGACGCTCAGGCGTCAGATCTTCATAGGTATCCTTGAAAATCATCACCATTGGCGCGTTAACGCAAGCGCCCTGACACTCCACCTCTTCCCATGACAATGTGCCATCGGCATTGGTGTGAAATTGGTCATGATGGATTTTGCTTTTGCAAACTTCCATCAGCGCTTCCGAGCCGCGCAACATGCAAGGCGTTGTTCCGCAAACCTGAATATGGGCCTTTGTGCCAACAGGCTGCAGCATGAACTGGGTATAGAATGTCGCCACTTCCAAAACGCGGATGTAAGGCATATCAAGCATTTGAGCCACATGCTCAATGCTTGCCTTCGTAACCCAGCCTTCTTGCTCTTGCGCAATCATCAGCAACGGAATGACCGCAGAGGCCGCACGGTCTTTTGGATATTTCTTGATCCAACCTTTCGCCACCGCACCATTGGAACGGTTGAAGGCGAAATCCTTCGGCTGAACTTTTTCTTCTGCTAAACGACGAACGGACATTAACGGTCAACCTCACCAAATACGATATCAAGAGAACCAAGCACGGCTGACACATCGGCCAGTTGATGGCCTTTGCCGACGAAATCAAGGGCCGCAAGGTGGGCAAAGCCCGGGGCTTTGATCTTGCAGCGATAAGGACGGTTTGATCCATCGGACACCAGATAAACGCCGAATTCGCCTTTTGGCGCTTCAACAGCAGCGTAAACCTCGCCCGCGGGCACTTTATAGCCCTCGGTATAAAGTTTGAAGTGATGGATCAGCGCTTCCATGGAACGCTTCATCTCAGCGCGTTTAGGCGGAACGATCTTGCCATCAAGATTAGAGATTGGCCCCTTGCCTTCGGGCTCGTTCAATTTCGCAACGCATTGCTTCATGATGCGAACAGACTGGCGCATTTCTTCCATGCGGATCAAATACCGGTCGTAATTGTCACCGTTTTTGCCAATTGGAATGTCAAACTCCATTTCCTCATAGCATTCATAAGGCTGGGACTTGCGCAAATCCCAGGCAGCGCCGGAGCCGCGAACCATCACGCCGGAGCAACCATAGGCCCAGGCATCGTCAAGGCTGATAAAGCCGATATCGACGTTACGCTGTTTGAAAATACGGTTGCCCGTCAATAGATCGTCGATATCCTGCAAAGGCTGAGTGAAATCATCACACCATTGGCCGATATCATCGATCAATTTTTGCGGCAGGTCCTGGTGGACACCGCCCGGGCGCACATAAGCCGAGTGCATACGGGCGCCACAGGCGCGTTCATAAAACACCATCAATTTTTCGCGTTCTTCAAAGCCCCAAAGAGATGGGGTAAATGCGCCCACATCAAGAGCCTGGGTCGTGACGTTCAAAAGGTGCGAAAGGATACGGCCGATCTCGGAATAAAGTACACGGATCAACTGGCCACGGCGCGGTACATCAAGGCCCAGCAAACGCTCCACGGCCATGGCATAGGCATGTTCCTGATTCATCGGGGCGACATAATCAAGACGGTCGAAATATGGCACAGCCTGAAGATAGGTTTTGTATTCAATCAGCTTTTCAGTGCCGCGATGCAGCAGACCGATATGCGGATCAACACGCTCGACGACCTCGCCATCAAGCTCCAATACCAAACGTAAAACACCATGGGCAGCAGGGTGTTGCGGGCCAAAGTTAATGTTAAAGTTACGGACGGAGTGTTCGTTCATGACTTTTTCTCCGCACCAACATCCTCATTTGGAAGCGCATAATCCGGCCCTTCCCAAGGCGATTCAAAATCAAAATCACGGAATTCCTGGCGAAGCGTGACTGGCTCATACACAACCCGCTTGACCTCATCGTCATAGCGGACTTCCACATAGCCGGTCAGAGGAAAATCCTTGCGCAACGGATGGCCTTCAAAACCATAATCGGTCAGCAGACGGCGCAGATCAGGATGGCCTGTAAACAGGATGCCATACATGTCCCAAGCTTCGCGCTCGAACCAGTCCGCGCCGGGATAGATGCTGGTTACGCTTGGAACCGGCGTTGCTTCATCGGTTGAAACCTTGACGCGGATACGCGCGTTCAAACGCGGAGACAGAAGGTGATACACAACCTCAAAACGCTCGTCGCGCCCGGGGAAATCAACGCCGCAGATATCAACGATGTTCCAGAACATGGTCTGGCTGTCATCGCGCAGGAAGCGCAAGACCGCGACGATCTCTTCGCGCTTCACTTTGATGGTGAGTTCGCCAAAGGAGTAGGATGCCTCCAACAGCATGCCGGAAAGGCCCGCCTGAACAGTTTCAGCCAACTCATTTAGTGTTTCGTCTGCGATTTTTGGCATAGCCATTATAGTTGCCCCTATCGCTCAATTGTGCCGGTGCGGCGGATTTTCTTTTGTAACAGCATGACGCCGTATAAAAGCGCTTCAGCGGTTGGAGGACATCCCGGCACATAAATATCCACCGGAACCACACGGTCACAGCCGCGCACAACCGAATAGGAATAGTGATAGTAGCCACCGCCATTGGCGCATGAGCCCATTGAGATCACATAGCGCGGCTCCGGCATCTGGTCATAAACCTTGCGAAGCGCAGGCGCCATTTTGTTGGTCAATGTGCCAGCCACAATCATCACATCGGATTGACGCGGGGAAGCGCGCGGGGCGAAACCGAAACGCTCGGAGTCGTAGCGCGGCATGGACATCTGCATCATTTCAACAGCGCAGCATGCCAGGCCAAAGGTCATCCACATCAAAGAGCCCGTACGGGCCCAGGTAATCAATTCATCGGTTGAGGTAACCAAAAAGCCCTTATCGGCCAATTCATTGTTGATTTCGCCAAAATAGGCGTCGTCAGATCCAATTGGTTTTCCAGTATTGGGATCTATAATTCCTCTTGGCTGAGGAGCAATCAGAGTTGTTGAGCCGTCACTCATATTTTCGCCTTTTCACGTCTTTTCAACTGGCCAATTTTGTCGTTCGAAAGATACCCTAACGCGGTATCAATCCCACTCAAGGGCGCCCTTTTTCCACTCATAGATGAACCCGATGGTCAAAATACCGAGAAAAGCCATCATCGACCAAAAGCCGAACAAACCAACTGTTCCAAAGCTTGCAGCCCAAGGGAACAGAAATGCCACCTCAAGGTCAAAAATGATAAAGAGAATTGCGACCAGATAGTAGCGCACATCAAATTTCATACGGGCATCATCAAACGCGTTGAAACCGCACTCATAAGCTGACAGTTTTTCCGAGTCTGGCGCTCTGTAAGCAACGATGAATGGTGCGATGGCCAGAGCAATTGCAATAAATAGGGCAATTCCAAAGAAAACGATCACAGGCAGATAGGATGTGAGTAGTTCCTGCACGGCGAAACCCCATGTATCTTGACATTAATATTTAGGCTGTGGGTAACCCAGTGCGCATTTCAAGGCAAGTGTTTTGGGGGCACATCTTTAAAATATTCAGGTGCTGTTCAACTAGAATCTCCTATTTTGTGACCAAAGTATCATCAAAGCGTTCACTTTGCGGATCAGTGGTAATTCCAGCTGATACATTCTTGCACAAATCAGTGCCGAAACAGCGCCTGGCATCAACACAACTCCGCCATTGTTTAAGACCTATAAACCTGAAGACCTGAATTTGGTTTTCACAACTCTCCTCAAAAGGGCAATATCGATGAATATTAAAATCTTACTGGCTTCAACGGCTCTGGCGCTCGTGATGAATGGTAGCAACGCTTTTGCTCCTACATCGTTGATGAATTTAAAGGCCTTTGCCCAAACCACAAATTCTGGCGAAGCGACTGAAGGCGTCGCCGATGAAGCGGCAAAAAAAGCCAAGGAATTAGCTGACCAGGAAGCTGCCAAAGCTGCAGAAGCCGCGCAGGCGGCAGAAGCAGAGGCCGCTAAAGCGGCTGAAGCGCAAGCTGCGGCTCAAGCAGAAGCAGACAAGGCTGCCCAAGCTGCTGCGGATGCAGAAGCTGCAAAAGCCGCACAGGAAGAGGCTGACAAAGCAGCGCAAGATCAGGCCGCTGCTGAGGCTGAGGCTGCAAAGGCAGCTCAAGCCGCCGTTGACAAGGCAGCTGCTGACCAGGAAGCGGCTGATGCCGCCGCGAAAGCAGCTACAGAAGCTGAAACAAAAAAAGCGTCTGAGACAGCTCCTGTAGAGCAGCCAAAAGCTGAAGAAACGCAAGCAGAACAGGCGCCAGCAACAACAACCGAAACTGATTCTGCTGAAACCAAGCCAGCCAAAAAGCGTAAAAAAGACAAGGTTGAAGATGCTGCCGTAGGTGATGCACCAAAAACAGATGCAGAAGCCGTAGCAGTTACGCCGGAAGCACCCCCTACTCCGTCAGCAGAAGCACCTGTTGCAAAGGAAGTTGCACCCGTATCTGAAGCTGAACAGGTTCAAGAGGCAGAAGAAACAGCCACAGCGGTTGTTCCTGACGATGCGACGAAAGAGTTGAAAGCAAAACTCGCCGCCTCTGAAAAGAAGCGCCGCAAAGAAGCTAAAAACAATCGCCGCAATCTCATTGGTGCTGCTGCTGTTGGCGTTGCCGTTGGCGCATTGCTCCCGGCGATCGGTGGCCGGGTCGTGGAAGACCAAGGCGACCGCTTTGTGGTTGAGCGCGATGGTGAATATTATGTCCGCAAAGACGAGAGCTCACTGTTTCGCAATAATGCGGAAGATGTGACTTACGAAAACCTTCGCGGTGGCCGCACTTTGGAAACTATTTACCGCCAGAACGGCAGCCGGATTGAAACGGTTCGAGATGCGGGTGGATATGTTCTTCGCCGCTCACGCATCACCCGTGATGGCAGAGAGGTAGTGCTTTACGATTTCCGCGATATGGATGATCGCCGCCGTGTAAACTATAACGATACCCTGCCGCCCATTCAATTGAACATACCACGCGACGAGTATATCGTGTCCGGCGGGCGCGTTGGTCGCCGGAGCCTGGCGGAGATATTTGCTGCCCCTCCTGTTGAGCAGATTCAAGACGTATATTCGCTGCGGGACATTCGTGAAAACAGCCGTGTGCGCGATATCGTTCGGCGCGTAGACTTGGATACGATCAATTTCGATAGCGGCAGCTTTACAGTTCGCAATTCACAAGTGCCTTATCTTGCGGATGTGGCGGGTGCCATGCTGGATGAAATTGAGGGTAATACGGGCGCGATCTTCCTCGTGGAAGGCCATACAGATGCGGTTGGCAGCGATGTCTACAACCTTACTTTGTCCGATCGACGGGCAGAGACTGTTGCCCGAATTCTGGTAGAGTCTTATGGCGTTCCTGCCGAGAACCTTGTGACCCAAGGCTATGGCGAACAATATCTCAAAGTGAAAACGGAAGCAGACGAGCGCGAAAACCGCCGGGTAACCATCCGGAATATCTCGCCGCTGCTGAGCGCGAAGAAGTAAGCTGAGAATTCACTGGAAATAAAGAACCCGGAAGCAAACGCTTTCGGGTTTTTTTATTTAGCAAAGGAAAAGAATGCGCCCATTGATCAAAGTCGCTTTTTGCAAATGCGCGACCAGATGCAGATTTCAGGTATATTTCAAATTCATAAGCTTTTTGATCATCACTAAAATGGATTGAAGTTTTGATAGTCCATGGGGCAAATTTAGAAATGTGGGACACTTATCCATTGTTGTGTTTCAACAACCGTTTGTTCAAGTCAACGGTATTTCCAACGTAAAATCGTTCAGAGTCAGTACAAATTTGGAGAATGAAGTATGGTGGGTGATGACGGGATCGAACCGCCGACCTACTCGGTGTAAACGAGTTGCTCTCCCAGCTGAGCTAA
>JBAUHS010000112.1:0-15929 GCA_049680405.1 Salaquimonas sp.
TAGCATCAGTATCTGCTCCTTGAAGGGGCGGCTCCCGATCAATGTCCATTTTACCTGCAGAATATTTTACCGGATGGTGAATAGCCAGATAATCTCCCTCACTCGGATGATGGCGGGCTTCGACGAGTCCTGTATCCTTGATTTGGGGGTCTTCCAGCACACTTTCCAAAGAGTGTACCCTCATGCAGGGCACATTGGCATCCTTCAACACTTCCATCCATTCATCGGTCGTACGCTGGGCGGCAATGGTTTCTGTCAGCCGATATATCTCGTCGATATTTTCCGTGCGGGCCGCATAGGTCTTGAACCGTGGATCATCTGCAAGCTCCGGCATGCCTCCAAGCGCGAAATAGCGCCGCCAGCTTTCGTCCGTGTAAGGCATCATCGCGATATACCCGTCTTTGGTCGCATAAGGCCTTCTATTAGGACTCACTGAACGGCTGTAAGCCGTTGATCCTTTTGGCGGAATAAAAGTATGCCCGAAGAGGTTTTCCACCATATTAAAGGCCACCATGCATTCCATCATCGGCACTTCAATAAACTGGCCTTCACCGGTTCGCTCGCGATGCAGCAGACCAGCTAAAATAGCATTGGCTGCAAAAAGGCCGGTGGTTTTATCCGCGACAAGCCCAGGAATATAACGTGGTGCCTTGCTGCCGTCCTGCCTCGGCAACATGGTCGTAACCCCGCTGGCGGCCTGCACCAGATCATCATAAGCCTGACGGCCTGCATAATGTCCGCCACTACCGAAACCAACGGCGTGAACATAGATCATATCTTCCTTCAGAGCCTTTACGCTCTCATAATCAAAACCGAGTCGGGCCATTCCTGCCGCGCGAATATTGTGAAAAAACACATCGGCTTCAGCGATCAACTGGCGCAGAATTTTTTTTGCCTCAGGTTTGGCGATATCCAGAGTCATGGATCGTTTGTTGCGATTGATGGTCAGATATATCGAGCCCATTCCCGGGTTACGCATAGGCCCGGCATGGCGCATGATATCGCCCGTTGGCGTTTCAATCTTGATGACATCCGCCCCCATATCCCCCAACATCTGCGTGGCAAACGGCCCCAACACAACTGAAGTCAAATCTAGAATTTTGTATCCGGACAGTATTCCCTTGGTCATATATTACTCTCTATTTGAATCTCTCCCAGCTTCACTATGGCAGACGCAGGCTTCAACCGGAATAGATTTTCACGCTACCAAAACCTTTTCTACGCGCTATGTTGAAACCATTCGGAAATAAAGAGAGACTGTTCACGACCCCATCAGAATTGAAAGGAATGCCAATGCCTTATCTTTTCAGCCTCAATCCTCCAGGACCCGCGAGTAAACTCGCTTTGTGGTCGATGACCGCGCTGTTGTTTTGCCTTCTCAGTCTGTTCGCAACAATCGACGCCTTTTCGCAGTCTCGCCAGCCAAGCACCTGCCTCGCCATCGCGCAAAATCAAACCCCGCTACCAATCATCAATACCAGCGCTGCGCACCAAGGCTTCACCCCTGTCCAATCAGACCAATATTCAGTCAACATCCGTTATGTGACCCATTCCACTTATCGCATTGAAAGTCCTGAAGGCGTTGTGATCGCTACAGATTTCAGCGGCAATGCTGGCGCTGGAAAGCGCCCGGACATTGTAACGATGAACCACGCCCATGGCACCCATTTCACCCATTTTCCCGATACCAATATCCCCCATGTCCTCAAAGGCTGGGGTGAGGAAGGAGGCAAGGCAAGTCATTATCTGGAATTGAACGATACGCTGACCCGAAATGTCTCATCAGATATTTATCGCGGCGGCGTACTCATTGAAGCTGATGGCAATTCCATATTTATTTTCGAAATTGCAGGCCTTTGCATCGGCCATGTAGGCCATTTGCACCACACGCTCACGCCAGAGCATTTTGCCGCAATCGGACGACTGGATGTCTTGATGATACCAGTGGATGGCGGAAGAACCATGTCCATTGAAGGCATGAGCAATCTTGCCCGCCAGTTCCGTTCCTCCATGATCCTGCCCATGCACTGGTTTTCCGGCTATTCGCTCCAACGCTTCATTCAAAATGTCAGCGCAAGTTTTGCAATCGATATGCGAAACGATAGTAGCCTAGATGTTTCGTTGAACAGCCTGCCCGGCAGGCCAACAGTAGTCGTGCTTCAGCCGGAAATATCTGAGCGCTTCGATTTTGGCGATTAAGCCTGAACCATTTTCAGGTCTTCGCCTGTCATCTCAAAGGCTTTGCCAAAACCGCCATTGAGCGCAACTCGCTCAACCCTCATGCGGTAGAAAGCGAAATCACCGAAATCGATATAGAGTTCAGATTTTGGATGTTTCTTGAGCCAGAATGCACGTCTTGCTGCATGTTTCTTGTCTTCGCGCGATAATTTCACCACTTCGCCAATAACCGTCACTCTCGGAAAAGCCAAAGGGTCGCCCTTGCCCGGCGGCTCCCCGCAAAGAATTGACGCCCGTCCATCCACAGCCAAAGCTTTTGAATGCCCCGAAAGATCCGAAGCCAGGAAGAATGGCGAACCATCCTCTTCCATCGCAATGGCTATCCTTGAAACCTGCGGATACCCAGTTTCCGGTTCTAATACCGCCAAAGATGCCCATTCCGCGTTCTCTATCAAGCCTCGGGCCTGGGCCCGCGCTCCATCTGTTGTTTCACGAATGGGATTCGTTTTCGAAGGTTCAGGCATGGCTAGACAACTTTCCGCATTTTAAAAATGAATTCCTCACACCACCAGATTTCCGACAATCTCATTGTTCGTAATATCCTGCCAGCGCATTCCTGCTGCATCTAGTTTCTTGGTCAATTTGCCGAAATTTTCAGGCTTGGTGGTTTCAATACCAATCAACACCGATCCAAAATTTCGTGCCGATTTTTTCAGATACTCAAACCGCGCAATATCATCCTCAGCCCCAAGCATGAACAAAAAATCTTTCAAAGCGCCCGGGCGTTGGGGAAACTGCAAGATATAATATTTTTTCAAACCAGAGAATTTGAGCGAGCGCTCTTTTACTTCAGGCAGACGTTCAAAGTCGAAATTACCGCCCGATGTGACACAGACAATTGTCTTGCCTCTGATTTTTTCTTTCGGCAGGCGCTTCAAAGCATCGACGGAAAGCGCGCCTGCAGGCTCCAGAACAATACCTTCCACATTCAGCAATTCGATGATGGTACCGCAAACACCATTGGTTGGCGCAAGCACCACCTGATCGGCGGAAAACTGTTTCAATTGATCGAATGTGTGCTTGCCAATCTGCGCGACCGCAGCACCATCAACAAAGTTCTCCATCTCTTCGAGTTTCACGCGAGCGCCTTTTATCAAACTTTCATAAAGGCTTGGTGCCTTGTCGGGCTCCACAAAAACAAATTCAGGATGAACATCCTTTTCCATGAAATAACGGGTCACTCCTGCGGATAAGCCGCCCCCTCCCACAGGCAGGATCAGCATGTCAATTGCTTCACCTTCGGGCATTTGTTCCAAAATTTCCTTGCCGACGGTCGCCTGCCCCCGGATAATTTTGGGATCATTGAATGGTGGAACCATCTCGCCCTTTTCAGCCTTGCAATACTCATAGGCAGCCGCATTGGCCTCATCAAAACTGTCTCCTTCCAGACGGATTTCCACATATGGCGTGCCGAAAGAAGCTGTCTTCATGATCTTTTGTTGCGGTGTGGTCACCGGCATGAAAATCACGCCTTTTTTCTTGAAATGTTTGCAGGCATGGGCAAAGCCTTGGGCGTGGTTGCCAGCCGAGGCGCAAACAAACAGCTTCTGCTCGGGCTTCTTTTCAACCGTTTCCATCAGGAATGAATAAGCGCCGCGAATCTTGTAACTGCGAACCGGCGACAGGTCTTCACGTTTGAGGTAAATCCTTGCCCCGTAAAGATCTGACAAATATTGGTTGAACTGCAGAGGTGTTGGCTCAACGATCTTTTCCAACAATTTGTGAATACGATCCACATCACGCGTAAACTTTGTCAAAACAAACCCAATCTCAAAATCGTAATTATACCTCAGCTAGCAGGTTTAAATGCTTCACTGAAAACGCTAGACTCAATGCACTATGTAACGTCATAAAGTACCATAAAACAGATATGTTTCGGGAGGAAGCGAATGCAGGGTTTAATGATGGATCGCCAATTGCTGATTTCAGCAATTATTGATCACGCGGCACAATATCATGGCGATACAGAAATCGTTTCAGTCAATACAAATGGCGGCTTAACGCGTTATAATTATGCCCAGTGCCGTGAGCGTTCGTTGAAGCTTGCCTCTGCACTCCAAAAGCGCGGCATGCAAAAATCCGATCGTATCGGAACTCTTGCATGGAACAATCACCGTCACCTGGAATTGTATTATGGCGTTTCCGGCTCCGGGCTTGTTTGCCACACGCTGAATCCACGCCTGCATCCTGAACAAATCACCTACATAATGAACCACGCCGAAGACCGCATAGTATTTTTTGACCAAACATTTCTACCGCTGGTAGCCGCTGTGAAAAATCAACTCACATCAACCGCCAATTTCGTATTGATGGATGAACCGAATGAGGAATTGGCTGCCGAATATCCCTGGATTGAATTTTACGAGAATCTGATTGCCGAAGGCGATGCCGATTATAAGTGGCCGGAAGATCTGGATGAACGGGATGCTTCTTCCCTTTGCTATACTTCCGGCACAACTGGAAATCCGAAAGGCGTATTGTATTCTCACCGCTCTACCATGATCCACGCCATGATGTCCGCAACGCCAGACGTAATGAACTTCTCAGCCCGTGATTGTATGTTGCCGGTTGTTCCCATGTTCCATGTGAATGCCTGGGGAACCCCTTATGCAGCTCCGCTAGTTGGCGCTAAAATGGTGATGCCGGGACCGGGTCTCGACGGTAAAAGCATCACGGATTTGTTCAATTCCGAAAAAGTCACCATCTCCGCTGGCGTACCGACCATTTGGGCTGGCCTCCTCCAGCATCTGGAAACAAACGGCGAAAAGCTGCCTTACCTTTCAAGAACTGTGGTTGGGGGTTCAGCCTGCCCTCCGGCAATGATCGATAAATTCCGCGATGTGTATGATGTGGAAGTGCTTCACGCCTGGGGCATGACAGAGCTTTCACCTCTGGGTAGCGTTAATAATTTGAAGAACAAGCACCTTGATTTCAGTGAAGCTGAAATCAAGAAACTGCGCGAAAATCAGGGCCGCCCACCGTTTGGAATTGAACTAGGTGTCTTTGACGACGACGACAATCAACTGCCCAATGATGGCGTTGCCCAAGGCAATCTTTACTGCCGGGGCTATTGGGTCCTGAGCGAATATTTCAGCGGCGATGGCGGTGATCCTCTGCATTCAGGCTGGTTTCCCACTGGAGACGTTTCCACCGTTGATGCGGACGGTTATATGACTATCCGTGATCGCTCCAAGGATATTATCAAGTCTGGCGGTGAATGGATTTCCACCGTGGATCTTGAAAATTTAGCCGTTGGCCATCCTGATATAGCCGAAGCAGCTGTGATATCGGCCCGCCATGAAAAATGGGACGAACGCCCCCTTCTGATTGTGGTTCCAAAGAATGGAAAAACCGTGGATGAAGCAGCTCTCTTGAAATTTTATGAAGGCAAAGTAGCCAAATTCTGGATTCCCGATGCCGTGAAAGTGGTTGATGCCATTCCAAAAGGCGCAACGGGCAAAATCCTCAAAACCGCCCTGCGTGAAGAATTTGGCGATGCCCTTTTGAAATAAAGGCAATTTCGCGTCTGTAGATGAAATTTACTTGCGTTTGAACTTGCAATTTACAAACAAAACAGGCAAATGTTTGATTGACGTATACGTAAGAGTTTATTGCGTATAAAAACCTATATCAGGAGAGAATAATGAGCATTGAGACAATCGCAGAAACCATCAAAGGCAAAATGGGCGCAGGCACAGACATTGGCGCAACAGTAAAATTCGATTGCGGCGATGACGGCGTGGTTTTCATCGACGGTGAAAATGTTTCAACGGAGAATGCCGACGCCGATTGCACCGTTAAATGTGATATCGATGTTCTTGAAGATCTTGTGGCAGGCGATCTAGATCCAACCGCAGCCTTCATGCAGGGCAAGATCAAGATCGAAGGCGACATGGGCGTTGCCATGAAGCTTTCTTCGATTCTCTAGGATAAATTTATTGGTCCGCCAGTTGGACCTAATAACCTGAAATGCGAAAAGCCGCCAAATCCTAGGGGCTATCCGGGACCGGCGGCTTTTCTATGTATTGATGCATACGAAATACGCATCAACAAACTTTGTTCCAAGTTGGAATGAGATCAGTTGTTGACAACCCGGGTTACATTCACGTCACATCCATCCAGTGAGTAGGTCGCATTTGCAGGCAATGCGATCCTTGCACTCCTGTTATCAATCCTTGGAGTCTGGTTGCTTTCGTTTAGACAGCTACCCAAAGCCCCAAAGTTATCAAACAATCCAATTGCCGGATCGTCCTCACGATGGCGTGCTTTCAGGCTTTTGGAAGGACCAAAATATGCCCGCAACCCTGCCATCACGACGGTTTCGTTTGAACCAAATGACGCATTGGCGAAAAAGGCTGGCGCTGTTTCGCCAACATCCACCATCATTTCCATGCCGATATTCGCTGAAGTCTGCTCAAAGGCTTGCGCTACTCCGGCTGAAACTCGAAAATTGTCGTTCACATACCAGGCGATGGTTGCGTCTGCGGCAAAATAATCTTCATCGCCAATGGGTGTATCGAGATGATCAACACCGGCAAAACCTTCAAAACTATATTGGCCATTGTAAACCTCCAGCTCCGCGCCAAGGCGTGCAGTGGTGATGTCACGGTCATAGTCAACATAATGGCCATAAGCACCAAGCAACCCAATGGCAGGATCGCGCCAAAAGAAATGCCCGCCAACTCCCTTTGCATTTATATCCCCGCCGTCGAGATCTGCTCCAAGCAGGCCGCCATCAATTTGGAGACCGAATGATTGGCCGACAGGCACGGAAACCGCACCCTGCAGTAAATATCCATCTCCGCCATCACCAAGGGCCAATCCTCCGTCAAAATCATAATGAATATATGACAAATCAACCTTCGCATTCGGTTGTGATACTGCCATTCTTTCAGCAGGAGTGATTTCCTCTAACGCATCAGCCGCTAAACCTGTTCCTGGAAACGCCGCAATCGCTAACCCAAGTGCAATTCTTTTGGCCAACAGCTTCGATATTTCATTTTCAGACATCAGAATTCCTTACATGGTTTCGACAGCATTGCTTTGCACACTGCTTACTCGCCTTTATGTATGATAAAACTGGCCCATACTCCTACATGTCACTTTTGACAGGTAATGGCATAAATGCAGTTTTGGTTAACCTGGGAATAATCCAATTTCCTCTTGCAGTTAGCTGCCATTTGGCTTTTGCTGAACTTTATGAGAAGGAACTGTTATGAACGAAAAATCAAAAGCGGGCTATGAAACCGGCAGGCTGAATTTGCCTTTTGTTGGTCATGCAACCTTTGCCAAAAGCCCACCCGTACTCGACTGGGACAATATCGAAGCGGATATAGCCATCATTGGTGCACCATTTGATTTTGGGACACAATATAGGGCCGGAGCACGATTTGGACCTCGCGGAATCAGGGAAGCCTCAACACTGTTTTCTTTCGGCCATGCCGGAGCCTATGACCATGAGGATGATGCCATCTATTTGCCCGGCTCTGTGAGAATGGTGGATATGGGCGATGCGGATATTGTTCATACCAACACAGAAAAGAGCCATGACAACATTGAATTTGCTATCCGCAAGGCCCTGTCGGCAAAAGCGCTTCCTGTTATTTTGGGCGGCGATCATTCTATAAACATTCCAGCCATCAATGCTTTTGCCGATGAAGAACCTTTTCATCTGATCCAGATTGACGCTCATCTGGATTTTGTCGACGAGCGCCACGGCGTACGCAACGGCCATGGCAATTGCATGCGACGCGCCCTCGAAAAAGACTATGTGACAGGCCTCAGCCAGATCGGTATCCGAAACGTCTCATCCACTTCAAAAGACGGTTATGATGATGCCCGAAAAATGGGTTCGGATATTCTCTCTGTTCGCCAGTTTCGCGCACTGGGTTTCGAAAAAGTAGCGAAAAGAATCCCCGCCAGCACCAATGGCAAACGTCAACGCTATTACGTGACCATTGATATAGATGGATTTGATCCATCAATTGCACCTGGAACCGGAACGCCTTCCCATGGGGGCTTTTTGTATTATGAAGTTCTGGAATTATTGCAGCAAATCTCAAAACAGGGAGATGTCATCGGCATAGACCTTGTGGAAGTATCTCCCGATCATGATCCTGCGGGAGTTACTTCTTTTCTGGCGGCGCAAATTCTGTTGAATTTTCTCGGCTTTATCATGCATGAAAAACAAGCCTGATGCGGCGAGATAGGCATTATTTCGTTACGGATTTCACCCATGCTTCCCATTGAGCAGTAGAGCCATGGAACACATTAATATCTGTATCGCCTTTGACGCCCGGCACAACGCCCGTCCCAGTATACTGCCAAAAGAGCCACTTTTGTCCCGGATAGATATTTGAGGGATGATCAGCAACTGAACGCAGCCAGAAATTAGCATCGCGCAATTGTCCAAGTTGATTTTCTCGATAGAAATCTACGGTAGTGTAAATTAGAGGCGGCTTTCCATAATGGGCCTTAACCCGGTTTATGAAGACACCCATCTCCCGGCGAACCGCCGCAGCCTCCGGTCGGAATTTGCAGCTGGGTGATTTATGATTCCATTCCATATCCAGCACAGGCGGCAAGGCGCCAGGATCTTTTGGCACATTCTTGATAAACCAGGCCGCTTGCTCAAAAGCTGGACGACAGAAATAATAAAAATGATAAGCGCCCCGCACCACTCCTGCCCGCCTCGCGTTTTCCCAGTTCTGGTTGAAACGATCATCAAACCTGTCCCCGCCCTCAGTTGCCTTGATAAAGGCAAAAGCAATGCCCGCAGCTTTGGCCCGCTTCCAGTCAATGTCGTTTTGATATTTGGAAACATCAATACCGTGAACAGCATATTCCCATGGCGCTTTTCCCTGCCACTCATGGGGATCATTATCACCATAGCGCGGATTGGTAACTGTTGGGCGAATGTCCAAAACATCTACAGGAGACGCCGTACAACCAATCAATAACAAGGCTAGCAATGAGATGCTAACGAGATGGCGAAATTGCTTCATAATCACTTTCAAATATTCATACCCACGCAAAAACAAATATATTGGCTCAACCTTGATTGCCAAATGGGATGCCCGGCAATCCATTTTCCCATTTAGGGTATTTTTTCATAATAGCGATGAAGCGGTCTGACTTTAAAAACGCTTCCAGCCAGCCAATCAGATACGGCCAGTCTTGCGACCAGAACCAATCCTTATCCACATGAGCAAATTGCCTGATGAAAGGCAGCACCGCCGCATCCCCAAACGAAAAGCGATCACCAAACAAAAAAGGTTGATACGCAAGTTTAGCGTTGAGACGCATCAAAAACGGAACCGTCAGATCCCGTTGTTCCTTTGCAACCACACCATCATAGCGGTTTTCATATTTGTAGCGATCAAGAGCAGATTTGAAAGGACCATCCAGTTCAACAATCAGTTCCTGCATTTGGTTCAATATTTCAGCAGGGTAATCATGCCAATCAGAAGATGTGTCTCCTGCCAGGGCCCAATCCATCACAGCGAGGCTTTCTTCAAATACAGTTCCATCTGACAAAATCAAGACAGGCACGGTACCCTTCGGACTGGCTTCCAGCATTTCTTGCGGTTTATCACGCAAAACCACCTCTCGCAGCTCCACCGTTTTGCCGCTATCTGCAATCGCAAGCCTTGCCCGCATTGCATATGGACACCGCCGAAACGAATAGAGGGTCGGGAATTCAGCCATCAGCCTTTAATGCGCCTGCATTGCTCTTTTCAATCTGCTCGGCTCTCGCAAACCGTTTTGCCTCGCGTTGTGCCTGCTGATCCGCAGCGATGTGGTCCAGCCCACGTTCTTTGGCCAGAGTAATCTGTTTCTGCCGCTCGGCAAAACGGCGACGCTGGTCCGTGCTCATCGTGTCATGGCAATTCGGACAGGAAATTCCCTCAATATACTGAGATGACTTTTTGTCTTCCTCGCTAATAGGATGACGACAGGCATGGCAAAGATCATAGGGCCCGGGTTTCAGGCCATGGCCAACCGATACCCGGTTATCAAAAACAAAACACTCGCCTTCCCACTGACTTTGCTCTTCGGGTATCGTTTCCAGATATTTCAAGATGCCACCTTTCAGGTGAAAGACTTCTTCGAACCCTTCCTGCTTCATGAAAGAGGAAGCCTTCTCGCAGCGAATACCCCCAGTACAAAACATCGCAATTTTAGGCTTGTTATGCAGCCGTTCCTGATCGCGCACCCATTGGGGAAATTCGCGAAAGGTCACCGTTTTTGGATCTATGGCTCCTTTGAAGGTGCCGATGGAAACTTCATAGTCATTGCGCGTATCAATCAGAACAACTTCCGGGTCATTGATAATGTCGTTCCAGTCTTCCGGCTCCACATAAGTGCCAACACTGTCATTAGGGTCAACATCCGCAATACCGATGGTAACGATCTCTTTTTTGAGGCGTACCTTCATCCGGTGAAAAGGGTTCTCGTGCTCGGCCCAACTTTCCTTGTGTTCAAGATCAGAAATTCTCGGATCACTTCTGATCCAACCAAGCACCGCATGGACGCCAGCCTGAGGCCCGGCAATCGTGCCATTAATGCCCTCGCGTGCCAGTAATATTGTGCCCATCACATCATTGGCTTTGCAGACTTCAAGCAGCGGCTGTTGCAAAGCTGTAAAGTCTTCAAGACGAACGAATTTATAAAGGGCGGCGACAAGAAATTTCGACATAGCGGTTCAGTGGATCTCAGCTTTTTGAATTGCCTTCGCATACACCCTTGAGGCAGTACAGTTCAAGGGGAGGATAGGTACATTAATGCACGTTGACGGTGCAAGGCCATGTCGCAGATATCTCAGACAGAGGTGACTTTACACATCGGCAAAGTAAACCCTCTTGCAGCAGTCCACTTGCCTCAGCTCGCTCGATCTGGCAACCTTATCCTATGAAAAACACGGAGCTTGACAATACCGACCTAAAAATCTTGCGTATTCTGCAAGCTGAGCCTGAAATCAACATTCAGGATGTCGGCGAGCGCGTGGGCTTGTCTCATACGCCCTGCTGGCGGCGGATTAAAAAGATGCAGGAAAGCGGTCTTCTTAAGGGCCGTATCTGGCAGATTGATGCGGAAAAGGCTGAACTTGATGTCTCCATATTTGTCTTTGTCCGGCTCGATACGCATTCCAGCGAGGTTTTGACCAATTTCGAAAATGCGACCACCTCCATCCCGGAAATCCTGCAATGCTACACAATGAGCGGTGAGTTTGATTATTTGTTGCGGGTAGTAGTGCCATCCGTGCGCGCCTATGAACGAGCGGTCAAAGGCAAGCTATTGAAACTGCCGAATGTCGGAGTGATGAACTCCCATTTCGCCTTGAATGAAATCAAGAACACTACCCGCTTGCCTTTATAGTTCGAAACTGATTGCTGCATCGCGGCAAATGTAAACGCAATCATTGGTCTAATAAATAAACATATTTTAGGATGAATTTGCGATAGTTTCTTGTGCCTAAGGCAAATTTAAATTTGGGTTCTTGGCAAATTGCGCCATACTATAAATCAAGTGCCAATAGCTGTTTTAGCGAACGGCAAACGGCTCACGCCAATGGGGAGAGCCTATAGGGAGAGATTGCAATGGGCGTTACTAAATCTGACTTCAATCCAGATACGGCCATTAGTCTTGACGATAAATATACCGCCACTGAGGGCAAGGTGTTCATCAACGGCACCCAGGCTTTGGTGCGCTTGCCACTGGTGCAAATGCGTAGAGACCGCGCCGCAGGCCATAATACCGGCGCTTTCATTTCTGGTTATAGAGGCTCGCCGGTGGGTGGATTCGACTTTGCCTTGGGCTCCGCACGCAAACATTTGAATGAGCACGGCATCGTTTTTCAACCGGGCGTGAATGAAGATCTTGCCGCCACCGCTGTTTGGGGCTCGCAACAGCTTGCCATGTCACCGGGCGCGAAAAAAGATGGCATAATGGGTATGTGGTATGGCAAAGGCCCGGGCGTTGACCGCTGCGGCGATGTCTTCAAACATGCCAACTCGTTCGGCACATCGCCTCTTGGCGGCGTTCTGGCTATTGCCGGTGACGACCATATGGCGAAATCCTCAACGGTCGCCCACCAATCTGACCACGCTTTTATGGCAGCCATCATGCCGATGCTGTTCCCATCAAGCGTTCAGGAATTTACAGAATTGGGACTGCTTGGAATTGCCATGTCGCGCTACTCAGGCGCCTGGGTGGGTTACAAGGTCATTTCAGATACGATCGAAACCACAGGCGTTGTGGACCTTGCTGGGGAGCAACGCCAATTCGTCCTGCCAAATGATTTTGAAATGCCCGAGGGAGGGCTGAATATCCGCTGGCCAGACGCCATTCTGGCTCAAGATGAGCGGTTGCAGGAACACAAAGCCTATGCGGCAATTGCCTTCGCCCGGGCCAATAACGTCGACCAGCTGGTAATCGATTCCAAAAAACCGCGCTTCGGCATCATTTCATCCGGTAAGGCCTATGAGAATGTCCGCGAGGCGTTGCGCCATCTGTCGATTGACGAAAAGGCCGCCGACAAGATCGGGCTTCGGCTTTATAAAGTCCGCATGCCATGGCCTTTGGAGCCTGAAGGCGTTAGGCATTTTTCCGAAGGTCTGGAAGAAGTGCTTGTTATTGAAGAGCGCCGCGAGATCATTGAGAACCAGATCAAGCAGCAATTATTCAACTGGCGTGCGGATGTGCGCCCGCGCATCGTCGGTAAGTTCGATCACAAGGACAATCACGTCCTCAAAATGTCTGAGGAAATTACCGCCGGCGTTGCCTTGCGCATCATCGCGACCAGATTGCTAACACTCGAACTTCCTGCTGACCTGAAACGAACCATTCAGGAAAAGCTGGACTACTATAACGAGCGGCATCAACAGAAAATAAGCCATCTCGCGCCTGTCGCAAGGGCCGCTCATTTTTGCTCCGGTTGTCCCCATAACACTTCCACCAAAGTTCCCGATGGAAGCCGTGCCTTTGCTGGCATTGGCTGCCATTTCATGAGCCTATGGATGGATAGGAAAACCGAATCCTACACCCATATGGGCGGCGAAGGTGTCACCTGGACTGGCATCGCCCCATTCACCGATGAAAAGCATGTTTTCGTCAATTTGGGCGATGGCACCTATTTCCATTCAGGCATCATGGCCATCCGTCAGGCGGTCGCGTCCAAAGCAAATATCACCTACAAACTTCTATACAATGATGCAGTCGCAATGACCGGCGGGCAAAAGATTGATGGCTCGCTCACTGTTCCTGAACTTGCTGCCCAACTGACTGCCGAAGGCGTGAAGGAACTTTGGCTGGTTTCAGACGAGATTGAAAAATATTCAGGTCTTTCTCTACCGGCTGGTATCCAGATCAAACATCGCGACTATCTTGAGGAAGTTCAAAAACACTTGAGAGAAGTGCCGGGGTGCACAGCAATCATTTATGACCAGACCTGCGCAACTGAAAAACGCCGCCGCCGCAAACGCGGAACCATGGTCGATCCAAACAAACGGGTAATCATTAATCCATTGGTTTGTGAGGGCTGTGGCGATTGCTCTGTTCAATCCAATTGCATCTCGATTGAACCGCTGGAAACAGAACTTGGTCGCAAGCGGAAAATCAATCAATCCTCTTGCAACAAGGATTTTTCCTGCGTCAACGGCTTTTGCCCTTCTTTCGTAACGGTCGAAGGCGGCGAGTTGAAAAAGCCTACATTACCGACCCTTTCCGATGAGACGTTGCCTGATCCAAAAGTCGTCTCCCTTCAAAATCACAGTTACAATATTGCCATCACAGGTGTTGGTGGAACCGGCGTCTTGACCATTGGCGCCATCCTCGGCATGGGAGCTCATCTGGAGGGAAAGGCTGCCCTCATTCAGGATATTTCCGGCCTCGCCCAAAAGGGCGGTGCGGTATTGTCCCATGTCCGTATTTCAACTTCACCGGACAAAGTTTCTTCAGCTCAAATTCCAACTGGCGAAGCTGATTTGTTGATGGCTGCCGATACGGTCGTGGCCTCAGACAAGGGCCCTACGGCTCTTTATTCATCCGGTCGAACAAAGGCCATTTTGAACACGCATTTGACACCAGTGTCGTCATTTGTGTTCGACCGCGATTTTGATTTCAAGGAAAGCGCGGTAATTGACACCATATCCAAAGGGATCGCCAAAAATCCGGAAAAGATAGACTTCACCAAATTTGCCGAACTGGTTTGTGGAGATTCCATCGCTACCAATATCATGATGCTAGGCTATGCCTGCCAAAAAGGCCTGCTGCCTGTCGGAACGGATGCCTTGATGAAAGCAATTGAGCTTAATAGCGTGGCGGTAGCTTCCAACAGGCTGGCCTTTAATTGGGGCCGCAGGATTGCAGAAAAGCCTGAAGAGGCGCTGCGCATTTTGAGTGAAGCAGGAGGCGCACCGAAAGAACCTGAAACGCTCGAACAAGTCATCCTTCGCAGGGCAGAATTCCTGACTGATTATCAAGACGAAAAACTGACATCCAAATATGAAATGCTGGTGCGCAAGGTCGAAGCAGCCGAAGAAAAACTCGGCAAAAAACGCGATTTGACCAATGCTGTCGCCAGATATTATTTTAAACTGCTGGCTTACAAGGATGAATACGAGGTGGCGCGGCTCTATACAAATGGAGCATTTGAAAAGCAGCTGAAGGAAACATTTGACGGTAATGTCAAACTGACTTTCAACCTGGCTCCGCCGATTTTTAAAGGAGAGATCCTGCCCAATGGCCGTCCACGCAAACGTGAATTTGGGCCATGGATGTTGCGCGGCTTCAAAATGCTTTCTGCCATGAAAGGCCTTCGCGGCGGCACATTTGATATTTTCGGCTATTCAAGTGAACGCAAGATGGAACGCCAATTGATCAGCGATTATGAAACGCTGATTGAGGATCTCTTGGCAAAATTGAACAAGGATAATCATCGCTTTGCAACTGCCCTTGCCCGGTTGCCGGATGAAGTCCGCGGCTATGGTCCGGTCAAGGAAAAGGCGATTGAAAAGGTCGCAAAATCCAAAGCCGATTTGCTGATAAAATTCCACAATCCGCATCCGGCAAGCGGCAGTTCGTATAAGAAGGAAAGCGTCATTCCGGCTGAATAGATTTAGTTAGCAAATCTGTATTGGTAATTAAATTCTGAGACTTATAGGCCACCACATAAATGATAGCAGAAATGATGGTTTACATATTTCAAGTCCAATTTAAATAAACAAGCGGGATTTGGCCTGTTTTCCATCATTGAAAGGTTGCAATTTATTTCGGTTCAATTGAAACTACCAATGTAACAAAACAAAAAGAGGGAAAATCATGAGAAAAATTGCGCTCGCAGCATTCATGGTACTGTCAATGACCAGCACCGCTTTTGCCGGAAATGCTGTCCTGACAAAAGGGAATGAAAAAATTAAACTCTGGTGTACCAATGGGGGATGCTTTGTTGCTGATTATGTTAACGCATTCAAATCAGAGAACAAAAAAAAACTAGGGCCAGGCGGCTCCTCCAATTTTAAAAAACACCACAACGCCTATAAAGCAAACGGCTGGTCTTGATTGGACAAACCAATACTGAAACCAATTAAGCCCGGAATCTCATCCGGGCTTTTTTTGTGGCAATTTGGGAACAAGATCAGCGCCCGCCTTCATCATCTCAGTTTTGGTCACTCTTTGCTTTTGGATAAGCT
>JBAUHS010000113.1:0-19226 GCA_049680405.1 Salaquimonas sp.
AAAATTGCGGGCAATCTGGTTGAGATAGCGACCATCCAACTGGTCGAGGCCCCGGCTGTCGACTTCCAGCCGAGTGAGTGCCGCATCGGCGATTTTCGCGTCAACAATCTCCGCTCCCGCCACATCGGCAAAGTCACGCACACGTCGCAAAAGCCGCCCGGCAATACGCGGCGTACCGCGCGAGCGTTTGGCAACTTCTTTTGCCCCGTCTTCGCTCATGGCAAGCTGCATGATCCGCGCACCGCGATTGACGATATGCTCCAGCTCTTCGTCGGAATAAAAATTGAGCCGGACCGGAATGCCGAACCGATCCCGCAGGGGCGTTGTCAAAAGCCCGAGCCGCGTAGTCGCCGCAACAAGCGTAAACTTCGCCAGTTCGATTTTCACTGAACGCGCGGCCGGTCCCTCACCGATGATCAAATCAAGTTGATAATCTTCCATAGCCGGATATAAAATTTCCTCAACGGCCGGAGACAGGCGATGGATTTCATCGATGAACAAGACATCACGGTCTTCAAGATTGGTAAGCAGTGCTGCAAGATCACCTGCCTTGGCAATCACAGGCCCGGAGGTTGAGCGGAAATTAACGCCAAGTTCCTTCGCCATGATTTGCGCAAGCGTGGTTTTGCCAAGTCCGGGTGGGCCAACAAACAACACATGATCCAGCGCCTCTCCGCGCTTCTTGGCGGCCTCAATAAAGACCTTGAGATTTTCCCGTGCCTGCTTTTGCCCGGTAAACTCATCCAGCGATTGCGGACGCAAAGAAATCTCAAGGTCGACGATTTCGTCTTCGCCTTTTTTCTCGCCGTCTATGATGCGTTGATCATTCATGAACTAGCCATGCCTTAAAAGGAAAAATTTGCCAACCATTATCATCCAGCCAATTCCTTCAAACCCAATCGGATCAGCTTCGCACTATCCATGTCTTTGGCCGCATCTTCACCGGTATTTTTCAAGACTTTTGACACAGCGCCCGATGCTTGTTGGGAGGAGTAGCCCAAATTGGTGAGCGCTGAGATTGCATCCATAACTGCAGAGCTTGCATGGCCAGAGCCTACCTCCTGCTGCAAGCCAATCTCGGCTGCTGCCGCGCCGGAATAAGCCGGAGCTTTGTCTTTGAGTTCGGTCACGATACGCTGGGCAACTTTCGGCCCAACGCCCGGCGCGCGGGCAACCATGCTCTTGTCCTGCAAGGCAATCGCTGACGCCAGATCCCCCGGCGCAAGAGTGGATTGAATCGCAAGGGCAACCTTTGCCCCAACCCCCTGAACCGATTGCAACAGCTTGAACCAGTCCCGCTCCAGATCATCCTTGAAGCCAAAAAGTTTGATCACGTCCTCACGAACATAGGTCTCGATGGATAGGGAAATCTTCTCGCCAACCTGCGGCAAGATTCCAAGCGTCCGCGCAGAACAATGGACCACATAGCCCACACCGCTCACATCGATGATAATATGGTCATCGCCTATCGAGTCGAGAATACCGGTCAATTTACCAATCATGAGTAGGCCGCCTCTTCCGCAATTTTGTTCAATTGAGTGATGAGCCGATCACGCTCCTTGGTCAAACCTTTATAGGCAAGTTGCGCCACATCCAAGTCTTGAAGACTGGCAACCGCCCCTTGGCAGATGTCGCGCCGTCGCGGATGTTGTGCCAGTTTATCCATCGGGTCGATATGAATGCGCACAGTGAACAGAATATCGCCGCTCACCGGCAGCTTGCGAAGCGTTTGATGCTCAACGCGCAGGAAGATGCCTGCTTCAAAATCACGCTTGCGAAGATGTTCTGCAGCACGGTCGTCATGAAACAACTCATCATCAGAATAGATTGACCAATTAAACCGCCGGACAGGGTGCTCAACTTTCAGATTGTCAAAGATACGAAAGATCATTCCAGCATTTTTGCTGCCAGGGCCAAAGCCGGGAACCGTATCGTGAATTTGATCAAGCGGTTTGCCGAATTTTTCAAGCAGCGACCATGAAGAGGGAAAACAAAGGGAGGCCGCCGCTAGCCGCCAGCCATTATCACCTTTGCGCATGAGAACAATATCCTCCTGCACCAAACGCGAGGCGACCATCAAAGATGAGGAACTTGCATCTTCCAGCACGACGCTCTGCTTTGCGGTTGGAATATCGATTGTTTTGCCGCCATCTGCCAGCTGATACTGATCGGGGAAACGCTCAAGAACATAATCCTTGATCAACTCCAATACTTCCGCCTGGGCTTGAAAAGTATCGTCCTCAGCGACAAAAATCTTGTCACCATAAATCCTGGCCAAGCGCTGCTTTTCTTGAAGATAGAAGGCCAGATGTTCATCCACTTCTAGCCAGTCTTCAAGGTCCAGCGGTTGAAGACCGATCTTGAACAGAGGATGCGAGCCATCATAGGGGGTGTACTTTAAAGCCAATGACAGCCTCCATCAATCAAATTGCAGCCAGCCGCTTTTCAAGCGCCTTCGCTCCGCGGTGATGGGCGTGGCAAATGGCAACCGCCAGGGCATCGGCAGCATCGTCACTATTATAGACAGCTTTCGGAAGCAGCATGTTGACCATCATCTTGATCTGGGCCTTGTCCCCATGGCCAACGCCAATTACGGATTTCTTGACCTGATTAGGCGCATATTCATCCACCTCCAGCCCTGCCAGAGCCGGAACCAGCATGGCAATCCCCCTCGCCTGCCCGAGCTTCAAGGTTGCAGCCCCATTATTATTGACGAAAGTGTTTTCAACCGCAGCCTCAATCGGGTTTTGCTGACGAATAACCTCCGCCAATCCATTATGTAATTGGCAAAGACGGGAGGCAAGATCAGTTTTCGCATCCGAGCGAACTGTCCCGGCGGCCACAAAAACCAAAGAGTTTCCATGAACGTCAATGACGCCCCAGCCCATATTCCTCAGGCCTGGATCAATTCCGATGATGCGAATCTTGTCAGTCATTTCATTTCCATAGCAAAATTTGACATAGCATGCATCGAAAATGTGAACAAAACAGAAACAAAATGGCTTGCATAACCAAATCCGGCTCGGCACACTCTTTTTTTGAATTCAAATGTCGAATTCGACAACTGTTGTTCGTCTCTGCATTGGAAGGGTAATAACGCCCCGCACAACAGAAAAGGAAAATACCATGCAATATATGCTTTTGATCTATTCAGCTGAAGGCTCTGGTCCGCAACCAAACACACCGGAATTCGGTCCTTTCATGGCAGGATATCAAGCCTTTGGCGAGCGCATGACCAAAGAAGGCAAATTTGTTGCCGGAGACGCGCTGCAATCCGTTTCAACCGCCACAACTGTCACCGTACGCAACGGCAAAACCCAAACCATGGATGGCCCTTTTGCCGAGACCAAAGAGACCCTTGGCGGCTATTATCTTTTGGAATGCAAAGACCTGGATGAGGCCCTTGCCTGCGCTGCCATGATACCGACCGCAAGCTATGGCCGTATCGAAGTTCGTCCAGTCGTAGTGTGGGAATAAGGTACAGATCGACCCTGCTTTTCTAAGATTACGTATCCAAAGATGCATAAAGGCAGGGTCCCATCTGTTTAACCACTGAAAACCAATAATGAGGTAACCAACATGCAATCTTTATTCGAATCCCTACCACAACTGGTTGCTTATCAACCTGCTTTTACTGCGCTCGCGATCTTGTGTCTCGCCATTCTTGCCCAGAGTTTTCTCGCAGGCATATTGGGCTTGGGCAAAGGTGAGGAAACCCCTGGAATGCCCCTTAAAGGTGATCATACCAAATTCTCTTTCCGTACAATTCGTACCTATGCAAATTCCGTTGAAAATTTTTCTGTATTCAGCGCAAGTGTCCTGCTTGCCATCATTGCTGGAGTAGGCGCAGTATTTGTAAACTGGCTTGCCATAATCCATGTTGTTTTTCGGTTGGCTTATTGGGCAGTCTACTACAACGGCGTTGGCAAAGTCGGCGGCGGTATCAGAACCATCACTTATGTTCTGGGACTTCTTGCCAATATCATTTTGTCCGTGATGGTTGCTTATGCGCTCCTAACCTGAGGTTATCTGCTTGCCCTGTTCTGATAACATTCGATCGAAAATAGACAAAACCGTTCGCGAAGAATGGGGCCGCATTCTTGCCTCTCTCACTAAAACCCTCGGCGATTTACAACTCGCCGAGGATAGTCTGCAGGATGCGATAGAGTCCGCCCTCCGCCACTGGGCAAAAAACGGTCTGCCAAATGCGCCTGCTGCCTGGTTGATCCAAACAGCAAGACGCAAGGCCATCGATCGTATTCGCCGCTCAAAAAACTTTTCCCGTAAAGAGGCGCAAATTACCCATCTGATGGAATTGGACGCCCAAGCGTCCATCGAGGACGCAATGATTGAAACCGTCAACCCAATTCCCGACAAGCGCCTTGAAATGATCTTCACCTGTTGCCATCCGGCTCTTGAAGAAAAATCACGGATAGCCCTGACCTTGCGAACCATTGGCGGTTTATCGACTGAAGAAATCGCCAACAGCTTTCTTGATAATACCGAAGCAATGGCGGCGCGATTGACCCGGGCAAAAAAGAAAATTGCGCAGGCCGGTATCCCTTATGAGGTGCCTAAACAGGACACACTTTCCGAGCGTCTCAAATCAGTCTTGAGTGTCATTTATCTGATTTTCAATGAGGGTTATTCAGCTAGTAAGGGCGATCACCTGATCCGTGAAGAATTATGCGAAGAGGCGTTGCGGCTGGTCGCTTTGATGGAAAAACTCCTCCCTGGCGAAGTGGAAATAACCGGGTTGCATGCACTAATCCTTTTGCACGGCTCTCGGCGCACAGCCCGTCAGGACGCTTCTGGAAGATTTATTCCCCTTGAGCATCAGGATCGAACCCTTTGGGATCAAAATCAAATTCGCGCAGGAACGGATTTTTTAAAATCCGCGCTCACCATGGGAAAGATCGGACCCTATCAATTGCAGGCGGCCATCAGCGCCTGCCATAGCGAAGCGGCCTGTTGGAAAGATACTGATTGGGCGCAAATCCTTGCTTTGTATGATTTGCTTTATGCTAGCCAGCCCTCGCCGGTTGTTAAGCTCAACCAGACCTATGCCCTATCATTCACCCGACCACTCAATGAGGCATTTCAGTGGCTGCAAGAGATTGAAAAAGAGCTGAATGCTTATCAGCCCTTTTATCTTGTAAAAGCCGATCTTTTGAAACGCGATGGCAATATGGACGCAGCAATCGACAGCATGAAACAGGCAATCAAGCTGACCAGCAATGAAGCTGAAAAACGGTTTCTTCAGATAAAACTTAAAGACATGCGGCTGAACTGAACGGACTTTCATTTCTGGTTGCTTCTTGCAAAGAGTTCTGTATCCACTGGCAACTGAAAAACGCCGCATTTGGCCTTACTCAATTTTCCTATTCTCTAGTAAGGTCTGAAAATGATAGATACCCTTTCCACGCTGATTGCCATTCCCTCCTTTCAATTGGTCCTGTTGATCGTTTTTGCAACGGGGATCGTGCGCGGGTTTTCCGGCTTTGGATCCGGCATGATCATCGGCCCATCAACGGCTGCATTGTTCACTCCAAAAATCGCTCTGGCGATGATCGCCATTCTGGATGTGATACCAACACTCTTGATTGTCTGGCCTGCCCGAAAGGACGTAAACTGGAAGGAAGTCTTCCCTGTCATCATAGGCTATGCGGTGATGGTCCCCTTGGGGGTCTGGTTTCTGGCTACCAGCGATCCGGTTTATCTGCGGTGGTTTATTTCTCTCAGCATTTTGGTGGCTGTTGCGGTACTTTGGTCCGGCTGGCGCTATGGGGGAAAAAGAACAAGTGTACTCTCTTTTTCCGTTGGCGGCCTCGGCGGCTTCATGGGCGCGGCAGCGGCCTTGCCCGGTCCTGCCGTATTGATTTACTGGCTCGCAAGTTCAGCCCGCGCTTCCAGCGTTAGAGCCAACATGATCTATTATCTTTTCATCACGGACATGTTCATCATCATCGGATATCTGTTCGCAGATATTTTCACCTATGATGCAGTGCTGATGGGGCTGCTCGGCATCCCCGGATATTTTATCGGAATCCTCATCGGAATGTTTGCCTTCAAAAGCGCTTCCGACAGGCTTTACCGTAATATCGCCTATGCCATTATTTTACTATCGGCGGTGACATCCCTCCCCTTGCTGGACGCACTCCTCAGGGGTTAGGTATATCGCCCACTTCCGGGTCAGGCAGTTTGCCGATCGGCTGCACCAGCGTCAGGCCAATCAAAATCAGCCCGATGGCAAGCCAGACCCAGGATGAATAGGCCTCACCTAAAAACAACATAGATATGGAGATGGCGCAGATCATTACCACATAAGAAATCTGGGCCGTAAACACCACCCCGGCAAATCCGACCAGCCACATATAACCGGAGTAAGCGATGGCATGGCCAATGGAAGACCCCAAAATGGCCCACTCGGCTGCCTGCCAGGGAATAAATAAATCCACCCACTGCCCGCTAACAATCGCCGCAGGGCCGGATATCAGCATGCCAAAAAACGAGGCTCCCCAAAGAGCGGCCATCGGATTGAGTTTGGGCGGCGCTTTCGAGGCAACAAAATTACCTTCAATGCCGTAGCAAAATGGCGCAATAAGCGCGATCAATAACCAGAAGCCCTGACCTGCTGTCGGCAAGGAAGCCTCCGGCAGCGCAATCATCAGCATGGCGCTGACCCCCAGGATAATCCCAAGAGAGCGATGCATCCGAAATTTCTCATTCCCCACCGATAAGGCAATCATAAGAGAAAACATCGGCACGGTAGTAATCACAACAGCCATGATTCCCGCAGGCAATTGGGCCGCCGCGAGATAGGAAAACGAATTGGGAACAAGCGTCCCCAAAATCGAAACGCCGACATAATAGAACAGATGCTGCTTGTTAAACGGCACTGGAATTTTCCGCGCCCAAAGCACAATACCAATCAAAAGTACCGCAAATACCAATTGCCAGAAGATCAGACCCAGCGGTAAATGCCCCGTTGAAACAGCAATCTTGGTCAAGGGTTGCGTCGTGCCCCAGGCAAGACCAAAAAAGATCAGCCCGGCAAAAGCTAAAAGCGTATCGGACGGATTTCGCATTGTAAGTCCGCCCTCCCCAAGCATTAAAAACCGCGTGGGTTTCAGCCTTCCAGCGTAGCCATTACTTCATCGGAAATATCATAATTGGCAAAGACGTTCTGCACATCATCATCATCTTCCAGCGTTTCGATCAGGCGCATCAGTTGAGCAGCCTTATCCTCGCCTACGGGCGTCTGGTTCTGGGGTTTCCAGATGATGTTGACACTTTCTGCTTCGCCCAGAGCAACTTCAAGCGCTTTGGAGACTTCGCCGATATCTTCAAACTCGCAAAGAATAGTGTGTCCGGCCTCTTCATCGCTTTCAACATCATCAGCGCCTGCATCAATAGCAGCTTCCATCACCGCGTCTTCGCTGCCAACATCATGTTTGTAAACGATCTCGCCTTTACGGTCGAACATGAAAGAAACTGAACCGGTCTCGCCCAATGCACCGCCGGATTTGGTGAAGGCGGCTCTGATGTTGGATGCTGAACGATTAAGGTTATCGGTCAGCGCTTCAACGATGACCGCTACTCCGCCGGGACCATAGCCTTCATAACGGATTTCCTTGTAGTCATCACCTTCTCCGCCAACGCCTTTGCCGATGGCACGCTGAATATTGTCTTTCGGCATGGATTGGCCCTTGGCATTTTGTATTGCCAAACGAAGCCTCGGGTTCATGTCAGGGTCTGTCGTGCCCGCGCCCATTTTCACCGCTACGGTAATCTCTTTGGAAAGACGTGAAAAAAGCTTCGAACGCGCTGCGTCCGCTCTGCCTTTTCGGTGCATGATATTCTTGAATTTTGAATGGCCGGCCACGGCTCACTCCTCTTTTGATTTTTGCCCCAAACGAATAAAAGGAAGACCCAATATTTGCTTTGCGGCTTTGCCAGATAAACTCATGGCATATAGACTAAGAAAGCGCTTCACGTCTAGCATTAGCCAAATCAAAAATCGGAAATGTTCACATGCCTCAAAAACTACCAACGCTGCCGTGGAAAGGTGGATGCCAATGTGGCCGGGTCCGCTATACGCTTAACGATTACCCAAAGACATTTTATTGTTGCCATTGCATTGAATGCCAAAAACAATCCTCCAGCATGCATGGAGAATCGGTTCTGGTTGAAGCGTCATCGCTGAAACTGGAGGGTGAAACGAAAATCTGGTCCCGCAAGACCGATTCAGGAAATACGACAAACTGTCATTTTTGCCCCGATTGTGGAAACCGAATTTTCCACGCAAGCACCCATCGTGACAATGACAACGATGGCGACATCATTTCCCTCAAGGGTGGGTTGTTGGAAGAGATCAAAGACATGGAGCCTGTTGGCCATATCTGGCTAAAATCCGCCCAAGCCGGATTTCGCGCAGATCCTGAAGCCATGCGATATGACGCCCAACCAAAATCCTACAAGCAGTTGATTGAGAAATTTGCAAAGCGGTATAATTCATGACCGCTCGCGAATTCTTGATTATTCGCGATTAATTCCTTTATTGACTGATAGCCAATCTCATAGTGTGATGAAGCATGATCGACTTTAAGCGAAAATTTATCAGACCCGCCGTTCTGCTTGCAGCTTTGTCAGCCGCGCCATTACTCCTGTCTGAGATAAATTGCGGAATTTCCCAGGCCCTGGCTGATTCGACCAAAAAGCTCACCGAAGACGAATTGTTCGAAAAACTGTCCAATGCAAAAACAGAATTTGAAGGCAGAGATACGGAGTTTCAGATTTGGGAATATTGGACTGCCCAGGCTCCAAGTGATGAAATCAGGGCCAAGCTGACAAGAGGCATGCAAAAACGTCGCGAATCTGATTTTCCCTGGTCAGAAGATCTATTTGATGAAGTGATCAAGGCCGCCCCTGAATATGCAGAAGGATGGAACCAAAGAGGTTTTGTCAGATTTTTGCGTGGCAATCTGGAGGGAGCTTTAAGCGATCTGGAAAAAACCGTTGAGCTGGAGCCCCGTCATTTCGGCGCACTATCAGGCATGTATCATGTGCTTCGTTTGCTGAACCGAAGTGAGGCAGCCATCCGCTCACTTCATATGGCAGTTACAATTCATCCTTGGCTAAAGGAAAGAAACGATCTACCGGAAAAATTACGGCCAAAGAAAATCCCGGTTCAGGAATTATAGTTCCGCTTAAAGAGCATCAGAAACTCCTAATCAAACGAAAAAACCCCGACCAATTTTTCAATCGACCGGGGTTCTCGTAGTTTGAGTATTGCTAACTATTCAGCAGGCTGTGCCGCCTCGCTTGCAGCATGCTTGTCGCGAAGTCCATCACGATAAAGCGCTTTTGCAAGCGAAACCATCATCAACCCCATCACCATGGTGAATGGCAGTGCGCCGATAATCATTGCACTTCGCAGCGATCCAAGGGCATCGCCATCCGTACCGCCAGCGATCAGCAATGTGCCGATAACCAGTGTCAGGATGATACCCCAGATGATGCGGTGCTTGATGCCGGTTTCCTGTTCGCCGCCAGACATGATGGTATTCATAACGAGAATACCGGAGTCCGCCGAGGTGACAAGAAAGGTCATGATCAACACAACGCACATCACAGTGATAGCTGACAGCAAACCGCCGTCAATCATCTGGCCCAAAGTGACAAAAAGTTTTGCCGTGTTGGACGCTCCTGCAATAACACCATTGGCACTACCGGTCAGTTCAAGATTAATCGCGGTTCCGCCGAGTATGGTCATCCATGCAAAGCAGACCAATGATGGTGCAATCACACAGCCGACGATGAACTCACGAATGGTACGACCTTTCGAAATCCGCGCCAGGAAGAGACCAACGAACGGCGAGAACGCTATCCACCAAGCCCAGTAGAAGGTAGTCCACCCGGACTGCCATCCAAACTGACGACCCTGTTCACCCGCTGCATAGGCTGCCTGAAGCACATCATCCGGCAAAGCTGCCGCATCACCTTCAAGGCCTGCCTTGAAACTTTCGAATGAACCCCATGCATTGGTTGCGCCTGAGCGCAATGCATCAGCAAACGGTGCTGCTGCTTCCGGCAATCCAGCTGTGAAATTGGCAGCAGATTGCGGGTTATAAGCCCCGAATGACAGTTGGATGAGATGCAACAGATAGTCGACAAAGGCTGTTGCATAGGTAGTCATTGCAAACATGAATGATCCGAAGATCACAAACACAAGCAGTAACAGGAGCGAAAGAACCAGATTGAGGTTAGAGAGATATTTCACACCCCGCCCGACACCTGAAACCGCCGAAATAATCGACAAGCCCATGATGATGACGAGACCGGCAATCAGACCAACGGTATTCGGCGCAGGCGCATCGCCTGTCATATTCATCATCCATTCCATACCGGTGATCGCATACAGACCATCAATGAATTGGCTGACCCCAAATCCGATTGTAACCGATACGCCGAGAATAGTTGCTACAACGCCAAGTACATCAACAATATGACCGAAGAAACCGTTCATATATTTGCCAAAAAGCGGAGTGAGTGCCGAGCGGATGGTTAGCGGCATGTCACGCGTATAGGCATAATAGGCAAGAGACAAACCGGTGATCACATAAATCGCCCAGGCATGAAAACCATAGTGCAGGAATGTATAACGAAAGGCCGATTCAACCGCCTCTGGAGAACTTGGAGCAACCGCACCCGAGACTGTTACAGGATTAGAACCCCAAAGTCCCAACGGCTCGGCCGTTGCAAATACCATTAGACCAACACCCAGGCCCGCACCGAACATCATGGAGAACCATGAGAAATTCGAAAATTCCGGTGCCTCGCCTTCGCGGCCCATCCTGCGTCGTCCAGTTGACGGTATGATCGCAACCACCGCCAAAAACACAACGAATAGGCCAACAATGATAATGTAAAATGAGTTGAAACCTGCGAGCAGAGTTGAGTTCAAACTGCCCAGGCTTGAGCTTGCATTACCTGGAAACATCAGTGCCCACAGCACCAGTGCAACCATAATGCCTTTGGAAATCAGCGCGATTGGTACACTATTCCCCTCATAAAATCCCGATGGAGCTTTTTTGATCTCCAAATCCGTGAATGGTAGCTTAATTGCCATTTTTTTCCTCCCAATATAGCGCTGTCACTATATCGAACTGCAGGGATAATAATAGTGTATTTGCGACAATACACAAAAAGGAAAACTAACCAGATTTGACACAAATTCAAAATTGAACGCCCAAATTTGGGAGAAAAATGAATTTTTTAGTGCAATTCTTAAGTTTAGGAAGCGCAGACTAATTTTTAAAGTTAGTCGCAATTTGAGCATTTGACTGAACCGCCAAAACCAAATCACCTCATCTGCAAAATTCAACCAAACTTTTCAATCACCAAGGCAAGCAGTTTTCAAGCCTTGGCCCAATGCGTAATGGAGCGACTCGTTTGGTGAGACCTGATCTGTCATCAATCTCAAAGCCGACACCGCAGATCGTCGCTTCTCCTGTTGCCGGTTCAAAACGTCCTTTCGGAACTTTCGATACAAAACGGTTGATCGGCTCTTCCTTGTCCATACCAAGCGAAGAATCATAGTCTCCGCACATCCCGGCATCTGACAAAAACCCGGTCCCACCATTCAAGATCTGGTGATCTCCCGTCGGCACATGGGTGTGGGTTCCCACAACCGCGCTGACCCGCCCATCAACAAAATGCGCAAAGCACAATTTCTCAGAACTGGCCTCCGCATGAAAATCGATAAAGATCACATCAGCTGTCGAACCAAGTTCAACATTTTCCAGTTGCTCTTCCACACAGGCGAAAGGATCATCAAGTTCGGGATGCATGAACACCCGGCCCATGATATTCATTACCATCACGCGGGCACCATTTGACGCTTCATAGATATTTGCCCCACGACCCGGCGTTCCGGCCGGATAATTGGCCGGACGCAAAAACCGTTCTTCCCGATCAGCAAAGGACAATGCCTCTTTCTGATCCCAAACATGATTGCCCGTGGTCATTACATCGGCCCCTGCCGCAAGCGTCGCATCCAGAATGCTTTGGGTGACGCCAAAACCATTGGCTGCGTTTTCGCCATTCACGATGACGAAGTCTGTCTTTTGAGAACGGATAAGATCCGGCAACTGATCAAAAACTGCACTACGGCCTGTTTTGCCAACCATATCGCCCAAAAATAACAAACGCATAAAATTCCGTTCCGCTTCATTGCTTACAGTTTATCACGCCGTTTTCGGTAATAACGGCTTCCATTGCCTGATCGTGATCTTCTACAGGCACCTGGTCAACTTCCTGAAGAGAAAAGGCAAATCCAATCAATCTTGGCTCTCTACCCTTTGCAATCAGTCGTGAAATGGCCCGATCATAATGTCCAGCCCCATAGCCAATCCTGCCTCCGTTTTTATCAAACACAGAAAGCGGCATCAGCAAGATATCTGGATCAAGTTCTTGCGCCTCTGGCCCCGGGCCTGTCGTCCCAAATCCCGTATCGACCAGTTCAGCGCCGCGCACCAATTCCCGAAAAACGATGGTTGTCTTGTCTTTCACGATCGGAACGCAAAGCCTTGCGCCTTTCTGGCGAAACCCATCCATCAAGGGCCTGGGATCTATTTCAGAGCGGATAGGGAAAAAACCGGAAATCACTGTGCCAGGGTCAAAAGGAATGGCTTGGCTCCCATGACCACAGGCATCAAGTCCAAATTCGAGACGCTTTACAGGATCAAGCCCGTCACGCATCGCCAATATCTTGTTACGCAATTCGGCTTTTGCAGCTTTATGATCCATATCGAAAACACTTCAAACAAGTCTAAAAAAAGTGCGAGCCACCTTGGCCGTCAGACGTTTTTCGATCCCGGGAACCTACAGAGTAGGTGGGTGCCGTGTGAAAAAGCCCACGGGCCTAATCAGGGACAGCTCCCTTAAGGATTGATAAGGCCCCGGGAATTGAGTGTCCAACGAACCACGCAGCCCGCAACCTCTATATAGAGATTTCATTGAGCGAGTGCCAATGAATTGTTTTACTAAATTTTAAAAACAAACCGGCCCCAACCGATGTTTCGATCAGGGCCAGTTCGGTGACTTATAGAATTTCCCGATAGGGCTTACATGTAAGGTGAACGGCAGAACTTGAATTGCCCGCCATAGGATAAATATTGCTTTGTGCGAATATTGTAGGATTTGTATTTTCCCAGGCAATATTGATCATGCGGATGCAAGCCCGATTGCACAGGCTGCACATAAGTCGGCTGCTGAACAATCACGGTACGCGGACGGTTGAGTGAATTGACGATACCAAGACCAATTCCCAGACCGATGCCAGCACCAATGCCACTGCCGAAGCCGCCACCGCCGCCACTTGGTGCTGCGGGTCCCGGAGGGGCAGGAGGAGGGGGAGGCATGATAATACCACCGCCGCCGGCAGGAGGAATAGGGCATCCGCCGGGAACCAAGCAAAGTTCCATTCCTGGTGGTGTAAAATGACTGCCGGCATTCGCAGTCGTTGCATTCACGGTGTATAAGGATGCCGCCATACTGATAGCTGTGACAATATTCATCGTTACTGAGTTTTTCATTTCATTTCTCCTTGTTAGCCCCAAGAAGCCCGCATATCCCGGGATGAAATGAACTTATGATGAAAACAAAACGAAGACTGTGCGAAATTTCACACGACTGAAATTGGCTTGAAAGAACAGATATTTATGATGAGGAAATTCTATTTCTTCGCCGCTGGTTTGACGGTCAGCCTGCCAGCAAGTTCGCTTAGACGCTCTGCAATGGCTGCAATTTTCTGGGCTGTTTCCTGCTCGACGGAACCCATTTCAGAAACCGTGGACTGAGCACTGCTCTGCAGCTTTTCAATCTCGGCAGTCAATGCGGCGTTTTTCTTTTCCATCTCGAAAAGCTCATCGGTCACCATCACACCTGCCATCACGGTCAAACGCTGATCACCGATCTCACCAAATGAGCCTTTGAGCTGGCCGACATATCCATCCAAACGCTCGGCAAGAGAAATAAGATGCGCTTCCTGGCCCTCTTCGCAAGCCATTCTGTAATTCTTGCCATTAATTAATACACTGACACTCGCCATGATTTTTTGGGGCCTTTAAATAAAAAATTGTGCTTCTGTTTGTTTTGCGCGCTCAAGTAGGTGGGGTCCAAATGGGTCAAAAGGAAATGTCTAGTCGGGCGCACGGTCCAAAACGGCTCTGATTGATTCCATTGCATCAACCAATCGACGCGACACTTCCCGGTTCGCGCTATCCAGACGCTGCGCTTTGCTCTCCGCATTATCAAGCGAATCTGCAAGCCGCGAACGGTCCGCACCCATCCGCTGAACCTCGGCTTCCGCCTCCAACAATCCTGCCTCACGCTCAAGACGGGCATTCACCGCTGTTTCAAGAGAACTTACCGCCTGATCCAGCTTTTCAAGGGAAGTAATAATATGTCCCTTCATTATCGACCTACTCTCACTTCAATTAAAACCGCCTGCTGCTGTTATCTTTAACATAACAAAGCAGCTAGCGTTTCTACCAATCACTCCTGCGCTAACCTAAACAAACGAATCGCTGAAATGACAAACAGTTACGGCTGAAACATTAAACGTTACATAAAGCCAAGGTCAATCAGCCCCCTTGAAGCCATCCACAGGCGCTTTATCCTTCTTTCGAAAACCTGACAAAACCAGTTTGGCAACACATTGACTCAATGTCTCCAACTGCTATGAGTCCGCCCGCGTCCAAACCAACCTTGCGGTCATATGCAGGTGTGGCTTGAATGCAAACGGATTAACTCCGTCAAATTCAATAATTTACTGTGCAGATCACGACCTTATCTCAACTAACAGCAGGCAAACATCATGAACACTAGGGCGAAACTCCCTGAAATGGCCAATGCAATCCGCTTCCTGTCTATGGACGCAGTTCAAAAAGCTAATTCCGGCCATCCCGGTCTACCCATGGGCGCTGCTGATATCGCCACAGTATTGTTTACTGAACACATGAAATTTGATCCAAAAAACCCTGATTGGGCTGATCGCGATCGTTTCGTTCTGTCCGCTGGCCATGGCTCCATGTTGCTTTATTCGGCGCTGTACCTGCTTGGCTATGATGATATCGACATCAAGGAAATCAAGAATTTCCGCCAACTCGGCTCCAAAACCGCCGGGCACCCGGAATATGGCCATGCAGCTGGTATTGAAACCACAACCGGCCCGCTGGGCCAAGGCATTGCCAATGCTGTGGGTATGGCGATTGCCGAGCGCAAGCTTGCCGATGAATTTGGCGATGAAATTGTCGATCACCATACCTATTGCCTGGTTGGCGATGGTTGCCTGATGGAAGGTATCTCCCAGGAAGCGATTTCTCTTGCCGGCCATTTGAAGCTGAACAAGCTGATCGTTCTTTGGGATGATAATGACATCACGATTGACGGCAAGGTTTCTTTGTCTGATTCAACCGACCAGCTTGCCCGTTTCAAGGCTTCCGGCTGGAGCACATTGCGCGTTGATGGCCACAAGGCTTCAGAAATTTCAGACGCCATCGAAAAAGCCAAAGCCTCAGCAAAACCGACCATGATCGCATGCAAAACCAAAATCGGTTACGGCTCCCCGAAGAAAGAAGGCACATCCGGCGCTCACGGTTCTCCCCTTGGTGATGATGAAATCGCAGCAACAAGAGAAGCACTGGGCTGGAAATGCGCACCGTTCAAAATCGACAGCGAAATCCTTGATCTCTGGCGCATTGCCGGCCTCAACGCGGCCCACAAACGCAAGGACTGGGAAAAACGCCTAAAAGCGCTGGACCCTGAACTCAAAGGCCAGTTTGAACGCCGCATGCGCGGTGAGCTGCCTTCGAATTTTGCCGATGTCATGCTGGAGCTCAAACAGCAGCTTGCGAACGACAAGCCAACCATGGCAACGCGCAAATCTTCTGAAACCGTTCTTGAAACCATCAACGCTAATGTGCCCGAAACCCTTGGCGGCTCCGCAGACTTGACCGGCTCAAACAACACCAAGACCAAAGACACGCCAGCCATCACGCCGGATGATTTTTCCGGTCGCTTCATCCATTACGGCATCCGCGAGCACGGCATGGCCGCAGCCATGAACGGCATCGCGCTTCATGGCGGTCTTATTCCATACTCCGGCGGCTTTCTGATCTTCTCGGACTATTGCCGCCCTTCCATCCGGCTTGCAGCCTTGATGGGTATTCGTGTTATTCACGTGTTGACCCATGATTCCATCGGTTTGGGCGAAGACGGTCCAACCCACCAGCCTGTCGAGCATCTGGCCGCTTTGCGCGCTATTCCAAATCTCAATGTGTTCCGCCCGGCCGATACAATGGAAACTGCCGAATGCTGGCAGCTGGCTCTTGAAAGCGAAAAGACCCCATCGGCTCTGGCCCTTACCCGGCAAAACCTTCCGGCCCTTCGCACTGAATTTGAAAAAGACAATCTTTGCGCAAAAGGCGCTTACGTTTTGTCTGATGCAGACGAAGCAGCTGTTACCATTTTCGCCTCAGGCTCTGAAGTTGAAATCGCCATGGCAGCCAAGGATCAGCTGGGCTCAGACGGCATCGCCGCCCGCGTCATCTCGGTCCCTTGCTTTGAACTCTTCAACGCTCAAAGCCCTGAATACCGCAAGGAAGTCATCGGCACCGCATCTGTGCGCGTAGCCGTAGAAGCCGCGGTTCAGCAAGGCTGGGAACGCTTCATGGGTGAAGACGGCATCTTTATTGGCATGGATAGTTTCGGCGCCTCCGCTCCCGCTGGCGATCTCTACAAACACTTCGGCATCACTGCAGAGGCGATTGTGAAGGCCGTGAAGAAGAAGTTGAAGTAGACTGCTTTTTCCATAAACATATCAAAATCCGTCATTTCCCAAAAGATTTGGCGGATTTTTTATTTGGGACCCCCACCCCCATAACAATTCCCCCATCAAAATCGATTAGATTTTTCGCCGCTCCATTGGCCTTTTCAATATTTCCATCTAAAAGACCCTCAGAGTCACATGGGTGGAAGCGCGTTCCGCCAAAAATTTCTGGAGAATCTCAAAATGGCAGTTAAAGTAGCAATCAATGGTTTTGGTCGTATCGGACGCAACGTCTTGCGGGCGATCATCGAATCCGGCCGTACCGATATCGAAGTCGTTGCGATCAACGATCTTGGCCCGGTTGAAACCAATGCCCATCTGCTGCGCTATGACAGCGTCCACGGCAAATTCCCTGCCAAGGTAAAAACCACGAAATCCACCATTGACGTTGGCCGCGGCAAAATGCAGGTCACCGCCATCCGGGATCCTAGGGAATTGCCTTGGGAAGGCGTGGATATCGCGCTCGAATGCACAGGCTTTTTCGCCAGTAAGGAAAAAGCGTCTGCCCATTTGGAAAATGGCTCCAAGCGCGTTTTGATCTCTGCACCTGGCGGCAGCGACATCCCGACAATTGTCTATGGCGTGAACCACAAGACCTTGAAGAAAAAAGACCTCATCGTTTCCAACGCCTCTTGCACCACAAACTGCCTGTCACCTGTTGCCTATGTGCTGGACAAGGAGTTCGGCATTGAAACCGGCTTCATGACCACGATCCACTCTTATACCGGCGACCAGCCAACACTCGACACCATGCACGGCGATTTGTATCGCGCCCGTGCCGCTGCCATGTCCATGATCCCAACAACAACTGGCGCGGCAAAAGCCGTTGGCCTTGTACTGCCTCAGCTTGCTGGCAAGCTCGACGGCTCCTCCATCCGCGTTCCTACCCCGAATGTTTCTGTGGTCGATCTGAAATTCACTTCGAAGAAAAAAATGACCGTTGAAGCGATCAATGAAGCGATGAAGAAATATTCAAAAGGCGAGCTGAAGGGCATTCTTGATTATGTCACCGAGCCGCTGGTTTCATCGGACTTCAACCACGATCCGCATTCATCCAGTTTCTGCGAAGACCAAACCAAGGTCATGGGCAATAATTTCGGCCGTATCCTCACCTGGTATGACAATGAATGGGGCTTCTCGAACCGCATGTCAGACACAGCGGTTGCCATGGGCAAATTGATATAAAACCCATTCCTTTTGATGAGTTCATCAAAAGATAAGAATGCACGATAAAAAGGACACCAAAGAATGGGCGCTTCAAATTCTGACCCGACCATTCTCATTTTTTTAGGCGTGGCGCTGATAATTCTGGCGCTCGCCTTTTTTCTTTCAAGAGCCTTCAAAAAAACCATTGAGCGCGATAAGCGCAATGCTAACCTGAATGATTTGAACGGCGATCACCGCGATGCCTCCGGTCACGCGACTTGGATCGGGATCAATAAATCATCCGGCGATGACCACATATTGTAACAATTGAGAAAACCATGACCTTCAAAACACTCGACGATATTGATGTTTCCAGCAAGCGCTGCCTTGTGCGCGTCGATTTGAATGTTCCGATGGAAGAGGGTCGTATAACCGATGCGACAAGAATTGAACGTATTCTTCCAACCATCAAGGAAATCTCGGACAAGGGCGGCAAGGTGATTTTGCTCGCCCATTTCGGCAGACCGAAAGGCAAAATCGTTCCCGAAATGTCATTGGCTCCGGTGACTCATACCCTGTCGGAAATGCTTGGAAAACCTGTTTCCTTTGGCACAAATTGCATCGGCCCTATGGCTGAAGCAGCAGTGGAAGCCATGGCGAACGGCGATGTGCTATTGCTCGAAAACACCCGCTTTCATTCCGGCGAAGAAATCAATGATCCGGTGTTTGCAGACGCTCTCGCTGCCAATGGCGATGTCTTTGTATCAGACGCTTTTTCCGCCGCTCACCGCGCCCATGGCTCAACCGTTGGTTTGGCAGACAAATTGCCAACCTGCGCCGGGCGAACCATGCAGGCCGAACTTGAAGCGCTTAATGCGGCGCTTGGCAATCCGAAACATCCGGTGGTTGCCGTGGTCGGCGGGGCCAAAGTTTCAACCAAACTCGATCTTTTGATGAACCTCGTTTCCAAAGTCGATACGCTGGTCATCGGCGGAGGCATGGCCAACACCTTCCTTGCGGCCCAGGGCCACGATGTTCAAAAATCCTTGTGCGAACATGACCTTGCCAAAACCGCTCTCGACATTCTGGCAGAAGCGGAAAAACGCAACTGTAAAATCCTGCTGCCCGTCGATACGGTTGTTGCGACCGAGTTCAAGGCCCATGCGGAAAATCATGTGGCCAAAGT
>JBAUHS010000114.1:0-53954 GCA_049680405.1 Salaquimonas sp.
TGGGCCTCAACCTTGGCGACTTCTTCCAGATCGGCTTTCACGCGATTAAGGAGGTCCATGCCAAGTTCAAGGTGAGCCATTTCACGACCCCTGAAACGCAGAGTGACTTTGACTTTGTCACCCTCTCCAAGAAATTTGTTTACCGCACGCATCTTCACATCATAATCATGCGTGTCGATATTCGGTCGCATCTTGATTTCTTTGACCTCTTGAACCTTCTGCTTCTTGCGCTTTTCAGAGGCTTTTTTCTGAGCAGCATATTTGTATTTGCCAAGATCCAGAATTTTGCAGATGGGAGGATTATTGTTGGGAGAAATCTCAACCAGATCCAAACCGGCTTCAGCAGCCATTTCCTTTGCTTCGTCTGTCGGAATGTTGCCTCGGTTTTCCCCTTCAGCATCAATCAGCTGAACCATAGGGATGGTGATTTCATCGTTGGACCGTGGTCCAGTTTTTGTTGGCGCTTGCGCTCTATGCGGACGGCGAATGGCGGTTAACTCCTGTTTTGTTAAACTTCTTGATGAACGGTCCAACCCATTGCACTATTTGCAACACTCGGCCAGACCTTATCTGTGATGTGCCTTATCCGACTTTTACGAAAAAGAACGCCATCGGAGCGGTTGTTAGCACGATTCATTTTCAAAATCATGTAAAAATGCGTAAGAAACGACTAAGAGTTTATTTATTAGGTTTCGAGGGTTTTTCCAGTGGCATTACAGAAAATCAATGTCGGCGCATCGGGCGAAGAGCGTGAGATCGCCGTCCGCCACCGCGAGGGCAAGTCTCCCGGCCTTGTCTGGCTTGGCGGATACCGATCAGACATGATTGGCACAAAGGCCGAAGCGCTGGATAATTGGGCGGCCAAATCCGGCCATGCTTGCCTGCGCCATGATTATTCAGGCCATGGCGAATCGGGCGGTGAATTCATCAACGGTACTATCTCACGCTGGCTGGAGGAAAGTCTCGCGGTCTTCGATCAATTTACCGAAGGCCCGCAAATACTGGTTGGCTCTTCCATGGGCGGATGGATTGCGCTGAGAATGGCTCAAGAACTTGCCAAACGAAATGAGCGCCACCGCTTGAGAGCACTTTTATTGTTGGCACCGGCGCCGGATTTTACCCATGAACTGATGCTGCCGGAACTTACGGACCAGATGAAATCAGACCTTGAAACCAAGGGATATATGGAAGAGCCGTCAGACTATTCCGATGAGCCGAATGTCTTTACCAAGGCACTGTTTGATGATGGCGAAATGAACCGTGTGATGACCGGACCCATTGAGCCCGGCTGTCCGGTTCATATTTTGCAGGGCATGCAGGACCCCGATGTTCCCTATACCCATGCCATGAAGTTGTGCGAATTTCTTCCCTTAGACAATGTAACCATGACTCTCATCAAAGACGGAGATCATCGTTTGTCCCGAGAGCAGGATATTGCTTTATTGCTCCGATCTGCTGAGGCCTTGACATGAGCGAAACCAATCCTTCGAGCGAGAAGACCAAAGGCGATAGCAAGCAGATGGCTGAAAACAGAACTGCCCTCGCCGAAGATCGGACTTTGATGGCAAATGAAAGAACCTATTCCGGCTGGACAGGGGCTGGCCTTGGATGCATCGGTATTGGCTTGGGCGTTCAAGCAATTTTCAAGGAAACCGATCCGACCTGGCTAGCCAAACTGGCTGCAACGATTTTCATGGCTGCGGCGCTCGCCTTCTTTTTTGCCGCCTGGAAAAATGCCTGTGGAACCCTTGTCAGGCTGAAAGATCATGACGCTGTCCCGGCATCGCGAAAACAACTTACCCAAATAAGCCTGGCCCTTGCTGCTGGCACAGTTCTGGTCACCGCCATTTTGTGGGCGATTTAGCCAATGAGATTTTCAATCATTTCGAGCGCCTTTGTGGCGGCAATTGTCGGCTTTGCTGCAACGCTTGCCTTGCTTATCGCCGCCGCTGAGGCTCTTGGCGCAACCCAAAGCCAGACGGCAAGTTGGGTGACGGCCATTTGCCTTGCCAAAGTATTTGAAACGGGATGGCTTTCCTGGCGTTACAAGACACCGATTGTCACTGCCTGGTCCACTGCCGGTCTTGCCCTATTGGGCGCAAGCATCGGCTTTACCATGAATGAAGCGGTTGGTGCTTTTGTTATCGCCGGATTGATGTTGATCGCCACAGGCTTGTTCAAACCCTTGACGCGACTGGTTGAACGCCTACCTGCATCGGTTTCGGCGGGCATGTTGGCGGGTATATTACTGCCCTTTGTCATTGGCGCTGCGAAAGCAGCCAATCTGGAGCCGATTTTGCTGTTGCCGCTTGTGGCCCTGTTTTTTCTGGTGCGGCTGCGCAATCCGCCCATGGCGGTTTTGGCGGTCCTGTTTGCCGGAGCGGCTCTTGCCCTGTTCACTGGAAGTATTGCCGAAACACCGAAACTGGCTCCTTCCACGCTTGAATTCATCATGCCGGAATTCTCAATTGCGGCCCTCATAGGTCTTGCCATCCCTTTATATCTCGTGACCATGGCATCGCAGAACCTGCCGGGGATCGCGGTATTAAAAGCCAGTGGCTATAACCCTCCGGCCGGACCGCTTATTGCCGTAACTGGCTTTTTCTCAACTCTTTCTGCCTTTTTTGGCGCAAGCACGACAAATCTGGCGGCAATCACTGCTGCCATTTGTACGGGCGATGATGTGCACCCGGATAAATCAAAGCGCTGGCTCACGGGCCCTGTTTATGCCTTTTGCTATCTGGTATTCGCCCTGTTTGGCGCTTCGCTCGTGGCGTTATTTGCAGTTTTACCGCCACCGCTGATTGCCTTGGTGGCTGGGATTGCTCTTCTTGCGCCTCTTGCAAATGCCGCCAGTATTGCCATGGAAACTATCCAAGACCGCGTGGCGGCCATGGCAACTCTGGCCGTGACGGCGTCGGGAATATCCTTCTTCGGGATTGGAGCCGCCTTTTGGGGACTTGCCATCGGCCTGATCATCGTAGGCCTTCAGAAACTTACACAGCGTAAAAAGAACCCATAATGGCGAATGAACGCAAAACGCATATTGATCAATTTGGTGCAGCGATGCTGCTGCTCACTTCTGCTCTTTTTGGGGTCAACCAGGCCTTGGTGAAGCTCGTCAATAGCGGCATGGATCCGGTTTTTCAAGCGGGTCTTCGTTCCTTATGCGCAATTTTTCCGCTGTTGCTATTTGCGATTTGGCGCGGCAAGAAGCTTGGATTTAAAGAAGGCACTTTGATACCGGGAATTCTTTGTGGCATCTTTTTTGCAGCGGAGTTCTGGCTGCTTTTCAATGCCCTTGAATACACAACCGTCAGTCGGTCCGCCGTCTTATTTTACACCATGCCGGTCTGGGTTTCCTTTGCAGCCCATTGGCTGATCCCGGGAGAAGTTTTAACACCGAAGCGCTTGGCGGGCTTGTTGCTCGCTGTAGCGGGTGTAGCTATTGCATTGTTGCGAAACGAGGCGCCCGCAACTGATCAGGCTTTTATTGGGGATCTGATGGCCCTTACCGGGTCTTTTTGCTGGGCAGGAATTGCGCTGACCGCAAGATTATCGAATTTCTCGAAAACCTCGCCTGAGATGCAAATGATCTATCAGCTGATTGTCTCCGCCCCTATTTTGTTGGGTTTGGCCTTTCTCGGCACTTTGAGCGGCGGCGAACTTTTCCGCGAAATGACGCCAGCTTTGTGGGGCATATTCGCTTTTCAGGTTCTGGTCGTTGTGGCGTTTGGCTTTGCGCTGTGGTTCTGGGTCTTGTCGATTTATCCTTCGTCAAACATGGCGAGCTTCGCGTTTCTGACACCGCTCTTTTCGGTGTTTTTCGGGTGGCTGTTTTTCAACGAGCAACTCACGGTTACCCTCGTCGTTGCCTTGACTCTGGTTGGCGCAGGAATTTATCTGGTGAACCGGAAATAGGCTGCCTCGCTAATTTCTCCAAGCCTAAGCCTGCCCGATTAAAATACCTGCCCCCAGCACAAGCAATCCGCCAAAAATGATCTGCAACATGGCTTTGAACCAAGGCGTTTCCATATATTTGTGCTGTATCCAGGTGATGACCAGTAATTCGACCAGCACTACAGCGAAGGCCACATAGGTCGCGAGCCAGAAATCAGGAATAAGATAAGGAAGCGCGTGGCCCAAACCGCCAAGGGTGGTCATGATGCCCGTAACGACGCCGCGGATCATCGGCGAGCCGCGTCCGGAAATCACGCCGTCATCCGAAGCTACTTCCGTAAAGCCCATGGAAATGCCTGCGCCCACTGACGCGGCCAAGCCAACCAGCAAGGTTGTCCAGGTATCTTGTGTCGCAAAGGCGGTTGCAAAGATTGGCGCAAGGGTTGAGATTGAGCCGTCAATCAAACCGGCCAGACCCGGCTGCACATAGGTCAGAACAAATTGCTTGTGCTCGGCTTCTCGCTCGCTTTCCCTGACATCCTGAGGCGTGTGCTTTTTCTCATAGCCCATGGCAGCGCCTATATGGCCGGCCTCGGCGCGTGCAAGATCGCCCAGCAATTTGCGGATAGAGGCATCCTTGGAGCGTTTGGCGGAAGCGGAATAAAACCGCGCGGCCTGGGTTTCCATTTCTGCGGCCTGACGACGGATTTCATCAATGCCGCCAAAGGTTGCAAGACTTCCCTTGGCTAGCCACAAAGGCTTGCGGGAATAAAAACCGCGCACATGCTCGCGGCGGATCAGAGGGATTTTCTCGCCAAATTTTTCCCGGTGCATGTCAATCAGCCAGCGTCTATGCTCATCTTCCTCATCGGCCATTTCCTCAAATATCTTGGCTGAGTCAGGATAGTCTTCGCGCAACATTTCCGCATAGGCTTCGTATATTCTGCCATCATCTTCTTCAGAAGAAATCGCCAAAGCCAGGATTTCCTGTTCCGTCAGGTCTTTGAAATCGCGTTTGGCAAAATTGGCAAAGCGGCCGAATAAGGACAGAACCATTCTACAGACTTTCTCATTTGGCATAGTTTAGAATGGTTCTAATCTAGACATTCCCTCGTTTTAGTCAATCTCCGCTTAACCGCCCCTGCCGTATTTATTTCACAATAAAATTAGCACCTGTGATTTGACCGAACCCCACCAAAGCTGCGAAAAGAAAACTGGTATATATGCAAATGCGAAGTGGCATTGATACAAGAAGGCAGACCGATGGGGTTGATGATTGACACAATGCTGGAAAAGATTGGAGCTTTCCTTGCCAAGGTTCTGGTCAAGGAGTCTTCCGGTTACAAACCCTATACACCATCGGATCCGGAGACGCTCAGCAGGGTGCTGGAGCCCGGCGACATATTGCTGATTGAGGGCAATCAGTTTGTTTCAGCCTCGATCAAATATCTGACCCAATCCACCTGGTCTCATGCAGCCTTTTATGTTGGTGACGTGTTGGACATGAAAGACATGAAAAATGGCGGCAAATGCACGCTCATCGAAGTGAATTTGGGAGAAGGATGCGTGGCAACTTCGCTGACACGATATGCCAGTTACAATACAAGGATATGCCGGCCAATCGGGTTGACCAAAAAGGACAAGAAGTCTGTGGTGGATTTCATGATTTCGAAAATCGGCCTTCAATATGACACCAAAAATATCCTCGATTTACTGCGCTATTTCTTCCCGACGCCTCCGGTGCCCGTGCGTTGGCGCAGGCGAATGATAGCCTTTGGCTCGGGCGAACCCACCAAGGCGATCTGCTCCTCGTTAATTGCCCAGGCCTTCCAGAACATCAAATATCCAATACTGCCGGAAGTTACCCTTGCTCCGGGACGTGCCCACGCGGAATCCGGCTATTCCAGACGGGAAATTCTGCATATCCGGCATCATGCCCTGTTCACGCCAAGAGACTTTGATCTTTCGCCTTATTTCAAGATTATCAAACCCACTCTGGAACATGGCTTTGATTACAAGAAGCTTCAGTGGAGCGGGAAAGTTTCCGAGCTGGATGTTTTACGCAAGAGCCAAGAAGCAGCAAAGAAAAAGAATGAGAATGAGAATGAGCAAACCGGCTGAAGCCAAGCATTTTTATGTTTTTATCTGGCCCGTGAATTTATTTTTCAGGGCAGGATTTCAGCCATGAAAGAAACACAATTTGGGAATGATCTTCCGCCGTTCTGCCCGATATTGTTGGCAGCATTCACGGATCACTATCATGCGTCTTTCCCAAGAATTCCAAGAACAAAAAACTACTCTTTCCACCTCGACTACCCCCGAAATTAACCTCAGGACTGCGAACTGGCTCAACATTTCCAGCATCTGCATTCTGATCATTGCGCAAATGGCAGCGGTTGCTGCAGCTGGAGACTGGGCTGTGATAACCCTTCTCAATTTGCCAAATTGGGCAGGTTTTGGGCTGGCGACGCTGACATTTGTTCCTGTGCTTTATCTTGCCTGGCTGGTCATCAACAAGTCGATTGCTAGCGAAAGAGAATTTGTAGCTACTATCGTGGAGTAAGCATCAAGGTTCGTCCTTGATAGGAACCGGCGGCAATTGCTGCTCAACAGCGTTTTGTGCAGCACCTATGACCGCCTTTCGGGTTGCATCATTCATGGGCGGATCGCCCAGCACTTCCACTTTGACATTGCGCTCTGCAAAGCCAATGCCATTGGCCTCAAAAGCGTCGCGAACCTTTTGATAGGCATCGCGGCGGATGAGCCATTGCTCGCCGGGCTTGGCCATGAATTTGACCCCGACCACCATGTTGAATTCTTCCATCCGGCGAACCCCTTGGGATTTCAGCGTCTGAAGGATGGCTTTGCCGTAAACCTCGTTTTCCTGTAGCTCGACACCAATTTTCTTGACGATTTTCTTCACCAGTTTCAGGTCCGTATTAAACGGCACACGAAACTCAAGTTTCATGATCACCCAGTCGCGGCTGTAATTGGTAAGCGATTTGAGTTCGCCAAAGGGTATGGTGTGAACCATGCCCCGATGATGGCGCACCCGCAATGAGCGGATGGACATGGATTCAACCGTTCCGCGAAGATCATCAATCTCGATATATTCCCCGATGCGGAAAGCATCATCAATCAGGAAGAAAATGCCAGAAACCACATCCCTGACCAGAGCCTGGGCGCCAAAGCCAATGGCAACGCCAAGCACACCAGCACCAGCAAGCAGCGGGCCAATATTAACCCCAAACGACGTCAGCACACTGAGCGCGACCACCGTCAATAGCGTGATCATCAGTATCATTCGCAGCAAAGGTAAAAGAGTTGCCATTCGGGCTTCCGGGCCGGGAGCCTGGCCGTCTTGCGGGGGAGTGTAATCCGCCAAACGGCGATCAATCACCAGCTTTGCCCAATGCCAGACCAGGTCCGCCAAAAGGACCGCGAATATCGTGTCGGTAACAATGTCGAACGCGATACCACCCACGGACTGGGAAGCCGAAAGTTCGAAAAGACTGATACCCCAAGCATAAACAAGGCCCATGATAGTGAGCGCAACAAGAGCAAATCTGGCAATGCGTTTGCTGATCGAGGCATAAATCTTATAGGTATAACTTGTTTCTACCCCCGAATCAGATTCGGTGTTTTCGGGCTCATCACTTTCAACGATTTGCGAATCTGAAGCCTCCGATACTTTTGCCGTTTGACCCTCCTTTACGTCTGCCAATCTTGTGAACTGCTCTCCATGCAGTTCATCAATGCCCTCGGCCTGATCATAAAGATTGTTGATCCAGGCATTGGTCAGTTTCACCAGAGGAAAAAACAGACCCAGTATCAGTACGCTTCCCATCAGGGCTTGGGCATTGAGTACCCATAAAATAAGGGAGGCCAATACGATCAGGCTGAGATAAGCCGGCCATGGATTGACCATTTTGCCACGGAAGGAAGGCTCGTTCTGGGGGGCTGCAAATTGCAGGCGCACATTCCAGATTGCTGCCAGCGCCAGCATGGCCCAAATTGTGTTGGTCGCGATACCGACAGACAGAATTGCCGTTTGCGGCACATCATCCTGTATCATTGCGAAGGTCTGGCGAAAGAGATTGCTGGCAAACAGACTGAACAGACCCACCAAACCCAATGCAACGGTCCAACGGTGGGTTTGCTTTGCCGGGGTGTTTTTCATCGGGACCAAGCGAAGGTTTTTCAATCTTGGAGAAAAAAAGCTCTTTGAAACAGTATAGAGCAATCTGCCTGCAAGGACCGTCAGCAGAAAATCGAGTACGATATCCTTGACGAGTTCCGGCCAGGTAAAAAAAAGAAAAGCTCCAATACTACCTATCGCAAAACATGTAATCCCGCCGAGGTTTAGCAGCAGCCTTCCAATGGCAGATCGGGTCCGCAAGCGGAGCGTTTTAGGAACAAAAAACTCGATCTGCATGAGGCGATATTTTGTGTATTGCACATAGAGCCATTCCAATGCGCCGCCGATGAAGAGGAAAATTACCGCATAGATGATGGTTCGCAATGTTTCTGTCTGAGAAAGTTGGGAGCTCCATCCGGCAGCGATCATTTGTGGGGCCGAGCCGATATCTCGCCACAAAAATTCCAGCTGTTTTATTCTGGCGCTTGTTGCGGCGCTTAATGCCGTCAGGCTTTCGCGAAGGCTCACGGTCTGATTGGCGTTTTCAGCCTCGCCAGCAAAGCGGCTTCCCTCAACCAGCCAGTTCCTGATTGCAGGATCATCAAGCAGGCGCATGAGTTCGCGCACGTCATTTGGGGATGGCGGTTTGATTTGCGCACCCGCCAGGCTTTCTGTTTGTTGAGCCTGGGTCACCAGAGACTGGCTTGCATTTTGCGCATGTGACGGATTGTTGAGGAATATTCCGGAAACCAGAAACAGCGTCAATAAACCCCACTGAAACCTGGATGATAGGAGCGATTTCATTCTGCTACTCCCATAACCGGTTCACCGGGAACATTAGTCTTTGGCTTAACTGATTGCGCCTTCAACTCATTATGGGAAATGTCAGCTTGCATCAGGCGCTCTATTGAAATCTCTCCTGCGCCGGGCACACACTGGCAAGCCAAGCGAACATCCTTCGCACTATGGGTAAATTCAAGGGTAGCCAATTCCATCTCGGACGGATTGGGCAGCACGGCGGTTGTTTCCAGAATTTTAATCCGGCAAGTGCCGCACCGTCCGCGACCGCGGCACAAGTTAGCATGGGGTATTGCGTTGAGATGAGACAATTCCAAAAATGTGAGACCGACATTGGATTGAACAAGCGTGCCGTCATCATAGCGAATGCTGACCTGCCCTGCTTTTCCTGCAAGGCGTACATATCTGGCTATAAGCACAGCCGCCAGAATGAGGCTGTAAATCAAAATGCAAAGCCACTTCACCCAAACTACAAATTCATAATCGGCTGCAAACTGCTCGGCAGCACGATTGTTCGCGGCGATCTCTTCCGCTGATATTTCATCGCTGGAAGCCGCATCATCGGTAGCATAACTTTGCTCGTAGCTATCCAAGGCGGTTTCACCCTGGCTAATTGCAAGATTACCGCCGGAAACAAAACCTAGCATCGCCAGTATCGGGATAAGCACTATGAGTGGATAGACCATAGGGGCAGCTCGTCCCCACCATGGCTTTAGGCGTAGCCAGATAAAAATACCGATGCTGCCATGGACCCAGACAACAACAATCAAGAATACCTGGCGCAAGCCCTCCAAGGGATTGTCGATCCAGAAAAATTGCATCAACACCAGATAGGTGGGTTCAACACCCAAAACCTGCTCCATGGCAATTACGCCCCAGACATGGGGAATGAGCAAAGGCGGCACCAAGAAAGCCGAAGCAAATTGAACCGTGTCAGACACGGACATTTGGAGTGTGTTGCGATAGTAGAGAGTGCGAAAGCCAGCGATCATGTGAATGATCAGGCACAATAGCAGGAATATTCCGCCGATGCGACTTGACCAAACATAAAGGAAGACGGGCCGCAACTCTTCAATCAATACAGGGTCGATTACCCCTGTTGCAACGTTGAGGAGATGGGTTGCGATGAACAGATACAGCACGAGCCCTGTTATAATGCGCAGGCTTCGTTCCATTCCAGACTTTCTCCCGTCAGCCCTATTTTATTTGGCTGATTTGGTAACCTCATTTTGACACGGCTCTTCTTACCATTTGCCCTGAAAGGACACCGTGTCAAAATTCGAGACCAAAATCAATTGGGCTTGGTGAAAGTCAGAATTTGAAATTGGGCAAAGAATGAAAAGCCTTGCGCAGGGCATCGCCCCAGCCACTCGAAATATTGTGATAATATTCGTCATCCACCTCGATACGTTTTTCCTGATGAAAGTCGAACTCATCATTCTTGTAAGCAATCAAATCAAGCGGAAGGCCGACGGACAGATTTGCCTTGATCGTGGAATCAAAGGAAACCAGCATCAGTTTAACCGCATCTTCAAAACTCATATCAGCGTCATAAGCGCGAACAAGAATAGGTTTGCCATATTTTGCCTCGCCGATCTGAAAGAAGGGAGTATCGACGGAAGCCTCGACGAAATTACCTTCCGGATAGATCATGAACATACGCGGATCGCTTCCCTTAATCTGTCCGCCAAGAATTAGCGTCGCATTGAATGTGGAACTGGCCCTTTGCCCGGTATTGGCATTGATTGCGATGACTTCTTTAAGCGTCTCACCCACCAAACGGGCAATTTGAAACATGGAAGGCTGCTCAAGAATGGAGGGCATGCGGTCGGTTACCGCTTTTGTGCGTTCATCCAGAATGCTTACAACCGATTGGGTTGTTGCCAGATTTCCAGCGGACATCAATGTGATGGCCGCTTCGCCTTGCTTGACCCAGGTATGCATTTTACGAAAGGTCGAAATATTATCAACACCAGCATTGGTCCTGGTATCTGACATGAATACGAGGCCCTTGTTCAAGCGTAGTCCAATGCAATAGGTCATGTTGGTCCGTATCTGGAGGTGACGGTTTTGCGACACGCGTCGCGGCAGCGAAGCACTGTTTACTGCTGAACCTGAATAGATACAATCATTGATTCATTGCTATTGCCAAATCTCAGGCCCGAAACCGGTGCCGCTTCCTGATAGTCAAGGCCCGTGGCAACACGGACATAGCGTCCGTCAGGCGATATGCCATTGGAAACATCAAACCCGACCCAGCCAATACCGGTGAAAAAGACTTCAGCCCAGGCATGGGTGGCATCCTGCTCAACGCGATCATCCATCATCAAATACCCGCTGACATAGCGGGCGGGAAAGCCCATATGCCGGGCACAGGATATGAATATATGGGCGTGATCCTGACATACGCCGCATTTTCCAGCTAAAGCGGCCTCCGCCGTGGTGGAAATATCCGTGGTTCCGATTTCATAGGCGACATCGGAGCTGATCATATTTGACAGTGCGTGAAAGCGCTCAACATCGGTGCTGAAATCCGTCCCCAATTGGTTTGACAATGCCTTGACCAAAGGCCCAGCAGCGGTCAAAGGCGTGCTGCGCTGAAAATGCCAAAGTGGGGCAAAGCCGTGATGTTGGCCCAAAATTCCGGAATTGTCAGTCGTTTCTACTTCACCTTCGCAATTCACTGCAAAATCGCTACGCCCGGCCAATACACCCAGTAGTACAACATGATTATTGTATTCATCATTGTAACTGATTTGTTCTTCAGCGCCGTCCAGATTCATTTTCCAGGAAATAACGGTTTGACCGCCCCCGGATTTTGGCTTCAAACGCGCCTGTTGCAACGCATATTGAACAGGAGAATCGTATGTATAGTTGGTTGTGTGGGAAATTTTCAGCAACATGTTTTATCCATAAAACCTGAAGTCGGTTTCGATTTGAGCACCAATCTCACTATTTGTAGCAATAAACTCTACCAAAAATTCGTGTAATCCATTGCTGAAAACTTCGTCGATATCGTGTTGTTCCAATTTGCCAACAATGCCTTGAACCTTTTTGAGGCAAGGTGCTTCAAATCCATATTCTTCTGAAATGAAATTCAGATTTTCCTGCACCTTTGCATAACAAAAATTCAACGAACGAGGAAAACGCTTATCAAATATCAGAAAGTTGGCAATTCCCTTGGGATTGATTTCACCTTGATGCAGCCAATGATATGCCCTGTTGGCGGAGACCGATCTGAGGATGGTTTCCCATTGAACATTATCTATCGGCGTGCCGACAAGTGACGCAGACGGTAACAACACATAATATTTCACATCCAATATACGGGCGGTTGAATCAGCCCGCTCAAGATAGGTGCCAAGCTGAGAGAAATCATAAGCATCATTGCGCAGCTTTGTGCCATATAGCGCACCACGAACCAGGGAGCTTTGTTGACGGATAACCGCCAAAACATCTGGAAGCTCTCTGCCCTGGATCGGCTTATCCAGCAGCTTTTTAAGATTCATCCAGCATTCATTGACTGATTCCCATATTTCACGGGTCAAAGCAGCACGAACCAGACGGGCACTGGTGCGGGCGCTTTCCACAAGCGACAACACACTTGATGGATTGTCCTGGCTTCTAAGGACAAAATCGATAATGTGATCAGCATCAACAACATCATATTGCTGGTTATAGGCTTTCAAGACACCGGCAGCCTGCAAGACCGAAACCCATTCTTTGGTTGCTGATTTTGATCGGGTCAATGCAATGCGAAATCCGGCCTCAAGCAAACGCGCATTGTTTTCACTACGCTCGAGATTACGGAACATCCAGTATAAACCACCTGCTGTTTTACCGAGCATGCGTCACTCCAACTGTATTTGTGGTCAACTCAATCATCGAGCACCCATGTGTCTTTGGTGCCGCCGCCTTGAGATGAATTCACAACCAATGAACCCTCTTTCAATGCCACTCGGGTCAAACCACCGGGAGTGATATGAACGCCTTTGGGTGAAACCAATACATAAGGGCGCAAATCCACATGGCGGGGCGCAAGACCCTTTTTAGTGAGAATAGGAACCGTTGAGAGACTTAGTGTAGGTTGAGCAATATAGTTTGATGGTCTGGCCTCCAGTTTCCTTTTGAAATCAGCCAGTTCTTTTTTGGAAGCTGCCGGTCCAACCAACATACCGTAACCGCCGGACCCGTGCACTTCCTTGACGACCAATTCGTCCAGATGTTCAAGCACATATTTCAGCGAATCTGCTTCCGAGCAACGCCAGGTTGGCACATTTTGCAGGATTGCTTTTTCGCCCGTGTAAAACTCGATGATATCGGGCATATAAGAATAAATTGCCTTATCATCGGAAATGCCTGTTCCAGGCGCATTGGCAATCGTGATACCGCCCGAGCGGTAAACATCCATGATACCGGGAACACCAAGCATCGAATCCGGATTGAAATTCAACGGATCAAGATATTCATCATCAATGCGGCGATACAAAACATCAATGGGCTTGTAACCTTTGGTGGTCCGCATGGCGACACGGCCATCGGCAATTCGCAGATCATGGCCTTCGACCAATTCAACGCCCATTTGGTCTGCTAAAAAAGAATGCTCAAAATACGCCGAGTTATAAATTCCGGGGGTCAAAACCGCGACGACCGGACGTCCTGCACATTTGGGTGGGGCGCAGGCAGACAAAGACTGGTGCAGGTTTTTCGTATAATCCCCCACATCCTGGACTGAAATTTTTGAAAACAACTCCGGAAACATATGCAGCATGGTTTCCCGGTTTTCCAGCATATAGGAAACACCGGAAGGTGTGCGGGCATTATCTTCAAGAACAAAAAAATCGTCCTCGCCAGTGCGCACCAAGTCCACGCCTACAATATGTGTATAGACACCTCCAGGCGGCTCGACGCCTATCATCTTGGACAGATAAGTATCGTTATTGGCAATCAGTTCAATGGGAACACGACCGGCTTTCAGAATTTCCTGGCGATGATAAAGATCGTGTAAAAACGCGTTGATCGCACGAACCCGTTGTTCGATGCCCTTGGAGAGCTTGGTCCATTCACGCGAAGAAATGACTCGCGGAATAATATCAAAGGGAATTAATCGTTCAGCCGCCTCTGCTGCGCCATAGACATTGAAGGTAATTCCGGTGCGCCGAAAAAATTCTTCGGCTTCATCTGACTTCTTGCGCAGCCGGGCAAGGTCCTCACTATTCATCCACGCATTTAAAGTTTCATAGGGAGGGCGAGCATCTGCCTTACCACCTTCAATATTGGAAGAGTGGCCAAACATTTCATCAAAAAACTTACCGTCATTGCCCATGCCTAACCCTATCCTACAGCCTTGTTTAAGCAAGAGGTATTTGGGAATATGCCGGAAATCACTTCATTTTAACAAAAAAGACCGCGGCCCGCGATGACAGATGGTGACGCAAGCCAAATTCCGCGATACTAAACATCCAACAGAAAATTGTAGCTGGAGAATCTTTCATTCTTTTCGATTGAACAGGTTTAAGAATAGCTGAGCTGATTGAAGGAAAATGTCATGAACCATATGCCAAACTCGCCCGAAGCACGGGACATTGCTTTTCATTTTCACGGTTATACAAACCCGATTGCCCATGGCGATATGGGCCCCATGATTATTGATCGCGGCGAAGGCGTTCATGTGTTTGATTCCAGCGGCAATAAATATATCGAGGCGATGGCCGGCCTGTGGAGCGTTGGCGTAGGCTTTAGTGAAAAGCGGCTGGTGGATGCGGCGACCAAACAGATGGCGAAGCTGCCCTACTATCATGACTTTTCCCATAAATCGCACGAAAAGGCGATTGATCTTGCGGAGAAACTTGTTTCTCTGGCACCGGTTCCCATGAGCAAAGTGTTTTTCACCAATTCAGGTTCTGAGGCCAATGACACGGTGATGAAGATGATCTGGTATCGCTCAAACTCAATGGGCCTGCCGGACAAGAAAAAAGTCATCAGCCGCGTGAGAGGCTATCATGGTGTCACAATTGCTTCAGCGAGCCTTACCGGATTGCCGAACAATCATCGCTCTTTTGATTTGCCGATAGACCGGGTGCTTCACACTTCTTCACCGCACTACTGGCGCGAAGGGCTGGAAGGTGAAAGCGAAGAGGCTTTTGCGACAAGATGTGCGGATGATCTTGAAACTTTGATCCAGAAAGAACGCCCCGAGACCATTGCAGCCTTTTTTGCCGAACCGGTGATGGGCGCTGGCGGCGTTGTTGTTCCGCCGGAAACCTATTGGGAAAAGATTCAGGCGGTTTTGACCAAGCACGATATTCTGCTGGTGGCCGATGAAGTAATTTGCGGATTTGGCCGTACGGGAGAAATGTTCGGCACAAAGACCTTTGGCATGAATCCTGATGTGATGGTCATGTCGAAGCAATTGACCTCCAGCTATTTTCCGTTTTCAGCGATCATGATGAATGACAGATTCTATGAGCCTATTGCGCAAGAAGGCGGGCGGATCGGGATTTTGGGTCATGGCTTTACTGGCGGAGGCCATCCGGTTGGTGCAGCTGTTGCCCTTGAAAACATCGCGATCATTGAAGAGCGTGACCTTGTGGCAAAAGCCCGGGAAAATGGTGCTTATTTGCAGGAAAAACTGCGCGGATTTTCTGACCATTCTCTGGTAGGTGAAGTGCGCGGTGTAGGCATGATTGCGGCAATTGAAATGGTCTTGGACAAAAAGACCAAGTTTCAGGGAGAAAAGCCCGGAACCCTGGGTCCTAAAATGTATCAGATCATGCAGCACAACGGCGTCATTACCCGCGGTATCATGGACGCTGTTGCCTTTTGCCCGCCCCTCATCATCGAGCGCAATCAGATTGATGAGATTATAAGCGCGGTTGGCAAATCTCTTGATGAACTTGCTAAAGAGGTGGGCGTCTAAACGGCGTTTGGGCGGTTCCTACAGAAGGGCCATAAACCCAGTTACCGCTGATTAACCAAAGAGGATCATGCCATTTTAAGTTGTTTATCTTAGCATCTCACCAAAATGAGAAACTAGTTGGGATAAACTATGCGAGTTAAAAAGAGCGGCAGTCGGCCAAAAAAAATAGCGATGGGGTCATTTCTGGTGGTAGCCGGATTGGCATTAGGGCTTTTTTTGTTCCCGATGAAGATGATCATGGGCTATATGCATGTCAAAATAGCCATAATCTCGCTTGTCGGGAAGTTTGCAGGCGGACAATCACCAGTCTCAGCCCAAAATAGCGCGCAGCCAGCACAAGTTCTTTTTTCAGTCACTCGTAACAGCAAAGCCGAAGCTGCTGAGGCTCTTGAGCAAATCAGCGCACTGGATGCAAGATGCTATGCGACGAGTTACTATTCGATAGACGAAGACCTCACGACAAAGATGTACAAACCGTCTGCGAAAAAGGTCCAAAAGTATATTGAACGACCCAGCTCGGATCATAATATCGAGAATTATATGGCAATGCATCGCCGGTCTGTAGACCGCGTTTTGAAAACCAATGGCGCTGATGAAACACAACTTGCTAACTACGTCAATATTCGCGGAAATCTGCTCAAAGTCATGAATCAGTTTTTTGACGAGCAGGGTTTGAAATTCATGCAAGGCGAATACGCCTCTGCCAATGACGAAACGATATTACAAATCATTCGCCAAAAGGTAACTGAGGGCTCAACGCTTGGGTTTTCGGGTAGAAAAGCAGAGGAGTTGTCGTTATTGCTGACAGCAAAGGAAGAATTCGTTCCCTGCAAAATACGCGCCCTGTGGAACGAAGTTGATCTGAATTCGACTGCAGGTCCTATAGTTAAGTCAACCCTTAAGTCATCAGCGGCCCAGGAAATCCTGAAAACCAACCAAACTGCCTTGAATATCCAGAGCTTTGACTTGCGGGGAACCAGCGGCAATTAGCAGCTTGCAGCAAATTTTCGCTTTCAACGACTGCTTACTCTGGTATATGAGCGGGCATGAGCACAGAACCTAAAAAAACCAGCATCTATCCTGGCCAGGACCATATCCGCAATTTTTCCATCGTCGCCCATATCGACCACGGGAAATCGACCCTTGCCGACCGTTTGATCCAGGCAACGGGAAGCCTGTCAGACCGCGAGATGAGCGAGCAGGTGCTTGATTCGATGGACATCGAAAAAGAACGCGGTATCACGATCAAGGCAAACACTGTGCGCCTCGAATACACCGCCGAAAACGGCGAAGACTATGTGTTGAACCTGATCGACACTCCCGGCCATGTAGACTTTGCCTATGAAGTCTCCCGCTCGCTTTCGGCCTGTGAAGGCTCCCTGCTTGTCGTTGATGCCTCCCAGGGGGTTGAAGCACAAACCCTCGCCAATGTGTATCAAGCCCTCGACAATGATCATGAGATCGTCACGGTACTCAACAAGATCGATCTACCGGCGGCAGAACCTGAACGCATCAAGCAACAGATCGAAGAAGTCATCGGCCTTGACACAAAGGACGCTGTGGAAATTTCAGCCAAGACGGGGCTTGGTATTCCTGCGGTTCTTGAAGCCATCGTCAAACAATTACCGCCTCCAACGGGCGGCGACCCGGATAAGCCCCTGAAAGCTCTCCTCGTGGACAGCTGGTATGATGCTTATCTCGGCGTGATCGTTCTGGTCCGTGTGATTGATGGCGTACTGAAAAAAGGCATGACCATTCGTATGATGCGGGCGGACGTGAAATACCCGGTGGAGCGGGTTGGGGTGATCACACCTAAAATGGTTCAGGTGGGTGAATTGCGCCCGGGCGAAATCGGCTTCATCACGGCTTCCATCAAGGAAGTTGCTGATACGCGGGTTGGTGACACAATCACTGAGGACAAGCGCCCGACCGAAAAGGCCTTGCCGGGCTTTAAACCGGCCCAGCCTGTCGTGTTCTGCGGATTGTTCCCGGTGGATGCGGCGGATTTTGAAGACCTTCGCTCGGCAATGGGCAAATTGCGCCTCAATGATGCGAGTTTTTCTTTCGAGATGGAGACTTCTGCAGCTCTTGGTTTTGGTTTCCGCTGCGGCTTTTTGGGCCTGTTGCATCTGGAAATTATTCAGGAGCGGCTCGAGCGGGAATTTGATCTTGATCTGATCGCGACAGCGCCATCGGTTGTCTATGAAATGCTGATGAATAATGGCGACATGATCGAATTGCACAATCCGGCGGATATGCCCGATACGACGCTGATCTCTGAAGTCTATGAGCCGTGGATCAAGGCCACTATCCTGACGCCGGATGAATATCTCGGCGGTATCTTGAAACTTTGTCAGGATAGGCGCGGCATTCAGACCGAGCTGACTTATGTAGGCAAGCGCGCCATGCTGACCTATGAATTGCCGCTCAACGAGGTCGTCTTCGATTTTTACGACCGGCTCAAATCGATCTCCAAAGGCTATGCCTCTTTTGACTATCAGATGATCGGCCATCGCGAGGGTGAATTGGTCAAGATGTCTCTACTGGTCAATGAAGAGCCGGTGGATGCCTTGTCCATGTTGGTGCACCGGGGCCAGGCGGAAAAACGCGGCCGCGTGATGTGTGAAAAACTCAAGGACCTGATCCCGCGCCATTTGTTCAAGATCCCGATTCAGGCAGCTATTGGCGGCAAGGTGATTGCGCGCGAAACCATTTCTGCCATGCGCAAAGACGTAACGGCGAAATGTTATGGCGGCGATGCCTCGCGCAAGCGCAAGCTTCTCGACAAGCAAAAAGCCGGTAAGAAAAAAATGCGCCAGTTTGGCCGGGTGGAAATCCCTCAGGAAGCCTTTATTCAGGCGCTCAAAATGGGCGATGAGTGAGGGGCATTATCTGCTTGGAGTCCAAAGTGACCGATGCTGACTTGATCAAGTCCGAGCTTTCTCGGCATTTGCTGCGCAAATTGGATGTCGGGTAATAGATGACGTACGAGCGGTGCATAATTGCATATTTTTGCGCAGCAAAATAACGAGTGGCCACAGGTGCGCCTACTTACTCAAAGCTCATCTTGTTCCGCGCAGTTCGAAATCTGAATGCACGTTTTGATCCACCAATTGCATGACATTTCTGGTGACGCTGTCATAGGCAAAGGCGGCGGCCGGTTGATTGAAGACGCAGACGGCTACAAAAACCATCACGTAATAACTCAACCAGGCCATGACGCGGTCCATTCTTGTTTCTTCGACGTCATTGTTGTCGAGGTTCACAACCGTCGAATATGTTTTACGCTTTGTAATCTTGAAAGCCTGATTATTCTCATCAGAAAACTGAATACCAAATCTGCCCATTGCCAACTCCTTAACCCCCCGGCCCTTTGAGTTAATTCAATGTAAGACAATTGCCTTAACCGGTATTTACGTGTTTCATTAAAACTTTAAACTGTTATCCAATTCTAGGCGCACGGCGCTTCGCGCTTCGTCCAGTGTCGGCGTTGTGTCAGCGTTGTGTCGGCATTTAAAAATAGAAAGCAAACAGATGCGTGTTTATTTTTCCGAAAAGCACAAGTTACGTGATGCAAAGACCGAATTGAGCGGTGGGCAGTTGGTGTCGCCTTTTGAGGCACCTTTTCGGGCTGAATGGATATTGGAGGCTGTGCGCGAGGCCGGCCATTCGGAGGTCTTGCCGCCAGTTGAATTTGATCTCACAACGGCCAAACAAATCCACGATCACGACTATTTGGAATTCATGGCAGGGATTTGGGAGCGCTGGGTGGCTGACGGTTACAAGGGCGAGGCCATTCCTACCTCTTTTCCGGTTCGCCGGATGCAGCAAAATCGTCCGCCAACAGATGTGGAAGGGGCGCTTGGTTATTATGCCATGGCTGCGGAAACAGCTATTTCCGAAGGCACATGGGAGGCGGCGATCTCTTCCATGCAGGTCGCCATGAGTGGCGCAGACTATATGGTGCAGACGGGCAAGCCGGCTTTTGCGCTTTGCCGCCCGCCCGGCCATCACTGTTCGATTGATCAATATGGCGGCTATTGCTTCATCAACAATGCGGGCACAGCTGCCCAGCATTGTCTGAATAACGGCATGAAGAAGGTGGCCATTCTGGATGTTGATTTTCATCATGGTAACGGAACGCAGGATATTTTCTATCACCGTGATGACGTGATGTTCATTTCCATCCACGGCGATCCGATGGATGCCTTTCCACACTTCCTTGGTTTTGCTGATGAAGAAGGTGAAGGCGCTGGCATGGGCTGCAATATCAATTATCCCCTATCGCGTGGAACACTTTATACTGAGTGGTCCGCTGCCCTAAAGCATGCCTTGGCAAAGATTGAAGCCTATGGGGCGGAAACACTGATTGTTTCGCTGGGCGTGGATACGTTCGAGAAGGATCCGATTTCATTTTTCAAACTGACCAGCGATGATTTTACACGTTATGGCGAATTGATCGGCGCTGCAAAAATACCAACACTGTTCTGCATGGAAGGCGGCTATGGCGTGAAAGAAATTGGCCTTAATGTTGCCAATGTGCTCTGCGGTTTTGAAAACGGCTAGTGCCTTTCACACAGAGTTTATTGGGTTATGTTGATCTGCGGGTTTAATATTTCGTCAGTTTGTAATTGGAATGAATAATCATGTTTTTTCGATCTTTTCTCGCAGCTGCAATGCTTGTCTTTTCGCTGCAAATTTCCTTTGCGGCGGAAATCATGTCTGCGCCGGAAGCGCTTGAAAAGGCCCAAGCTGGCGAGTTGGTTCTGATCGACATCAGGCGGCCGTCTGAATGGAAAGAAAGCGGCGTTGCTTCGGTCGCAACACTTCTGTCGATGCATGAGGCAGGGTTCCTGGAAGGGCTTGAAAAAATCAAGAGCGACAATCCCGGCAAGCAGATCGCGCTCATTTGCGCCACGGGCGGCAGGTCTTCTTATCTTCAAAAGGAGCTGACGAAGCGTGGCCTTGGCGATACAATTGATGTCAGTGAAGGCATGTTTGGCAATGGCAATGCGCCGGGTTGGCTGAAGCGCAATTTGTCACTCAGAAAGATTCAATAAGAGTACCGAGCATCAAGGCTTTCGCCAGGAACCCTCCTGCCACATCCGCTTCAGGCTTTGCTGATAATCCGGCCATTGATAGGTCATACCGAGAACTTCTTTTGATTTGGCGTTGGAAACGCGCTTGTTCTCGCCATAAAAACTGCGCGCCATCGGTGTTAAATCGGCTGTGGCAAAATCGATTTCATTTGGGGGCGTCTTGCCCATCATCTCAAATGCATAGGTAACAACATCTTGCGGCGGCGCTGGCAAATCATCGGTAATATTGAAAATGCCATTTGCAGATTTTTCAATGGCAAGGGCAACAGCACTGGCGATGTCTTCCCGGTGAATACGGTTAAACACCTGGCCCGGCTTGACCAACCTTCTGGCCTGGCCCTTCTCGATATTCATGAAGGTATTGCGCCCGGGTCCGTAAATGCCGGACAGGCGAAAGATCGCCACAGGAAGGTTCAATGTCTTGCCGATTTCGAGCCATTCGTTTTCCGCAGCAACCCTTTGCCTGGATCGCTTGGAGACGGGTTTGCAGGGCGTCTCTTCATTGACCCAGGCACCATCATGATCGCCATAAACGCCAACGGTAGAAAGATAGCCGATCCACTGAAGATTTTCACACTCAGCCAGAATATTTCTGATCGCATTGAGCGTTGGCTCCCCCTCTTCATTCGGGCCAATGGAAACAAGCAGATGAGTCGCTGATTTGAGACGGGTCAACAAATCTTCACTGACGTTATCCCCGTCAAACAGAACCGGGATTACCTCCTGCTCAATAAACTTATCGAATTTTTCAATAGATCTTGTGGTACCGGATATGGATTCAAAACCATCCGATAGTCTGTGAGCCACCGCTTCACTGGTAAATCCAAATCCAAAGATAAACAGATGCTGTCTCATCAATTCCCGCTTTCTTCTGCGCTTTTCATGGCTTCAGCCCACTCGGCTCGTACCGTCTCATCTTTTTCCTGACTTATATGGCGCTCTGCCAATGAAAGAAAATCGCCAAGATCTACTATCTCAGAAAGCGCCCAAACCGCTGTTCCCCTGATAACCGGGTCCGCATCTGCCAACAGTTTGCAGGTAATGCCGATAAAACTCTTGTCTTGCGAATTGCCAATGGCAATCAAGACATTTCGGATGAACCGGTTGCGACCAATTCGTTTGATGGGTGAGCCGGAAAACAATTTTCTGAATTCGGCATCATCCAGTTGCACAAGCTCAAGAAGCGATGGGGATTTCAATTCCTCGCGGGCCTGCAACTTCGCCTCGCCTGCCACTTCCGCAAATTTGTTCCAGGGACAAGCCGCAAGGCAATCATCACAGCCGTAAATCCGGTTGCCCAATAGCCTGCGGAATTCACGTTCAATGAGGCCGTCATGTTCAATTGTCAAATAGGAGATACAGCGCCTTGCATCCAATTGATAGGCAGAAGGAAAGGCCTTGGTTGGGCAGATGTCGAGGCAGGCGCGGCAACTGCCACAATGGTCTTTTTCTTCATCATCGGGTTCATAATCAGAATCAGTCAGAATGGTGCCGATGAAAAACCACGAACCAATTTCACGGGAAACCAGATTTGTGTGCTTTCCCTGCCAGCCCAAACCCGCCTGCTGCGCCAAGGGCTTTTCAAGCAATGGTGCTGTGTCTACAAAAACTTTCACCTGGCAATCATTCCGCGAGGCAATCTTCTGGGCAATCTGTTTCAACCTGCCTTTGACAATATCATGGTAATCCCGATTTCGCGCATAGACAGAGATGGTCGCGCGATCTTTTGCCTCAAGATTTTCAAGCGGATCAAGATCAGGGCCATAATTCATTGCAAATAGAATGGCAGATCTGGCTTCGGGCCACATGTTCTCGGGCGATTGTCGCCGCTCAACCGTTTCTTCCATCCATGCCATTTGGCCATGGTGTCCCGCGGCTACAAACTGTTTCAGGCGTGAAGCGGTTTCTTCTGGAAGTCTTGCCTTGGTAAACCTGCAATCTGCAAAACCCAATTCGCCCGCAAGTTCCTGTATTTGCCTCTTGGAAAACCGTGCAGCCAAATCGGAACTCAAAAGTCTAAATCAATATAGTGAGAGGCAGGTGGCAGGCTGGCAATTTTGTCCGCCAATATGGGTCGGAAAGAGGGGCGGGATTTTATCCTCGCATACCAATCACGGACCACTGGCTCATTTTCCCAGGAAATCTCGCCGAGATAATCGAGCACAGACAGGCTGGCGGCGGCGGCCAGATCGGCTTGTGTCAATTTGCTGCCTGCCAGCCAGTTGCGGGAGTTTACCAACCATTCGATATATTTCAGATGTGATTTCAGATTGGCCCGTCCAGCCCGAATCATGGAAGAATCTGGCGGGCCTCCGCCCTCGGAACTACTCATCAATTGTTTAAAGACGCGTTCATGGACCAGATATTGCCCAACTTCCTGCTCAAACTTGATCAAAAACCACTCGATGATCCGGCGAGTCTCGGCCCGGCTGGCGCGATCTTCCGGCATCAAGCGTTTGTCACGCATCATCGCTCCGCAAGTTTCGTCGAGATATTCTCCCGTTACGATAGCGCCGCAAACTACCGTTTCATCCTCATCCACAAATACCGGCAGGGTTGCCGCCGGGTTAAGCGCCATAAATTCTGGCCTTCTTTGCCACATTCTTTCTTCAGTAAATTCGGCAGACAAATTGTATTCACTCAATACGAGACGAACATAGCGCGAAGCCGCAGACATGGGGTGATGAAACAGTTTTATCATTTTCTTAAATATCTGGCCTCTATAGACTGTCAAAGCGGTATAAAGGGATGGTCGATTCGCTGCAAGCAAAGAGAACGCAGTTTCAATTTCATTTCATTAGCTCCGGACATGGCCATGCAACATCATTATTGGCAAATGTAACCTTCAAAAATCCACCTCATTCAAATCACAGGCCTATTACAGCCAAACCACAGGTTTCCATCAATGACAATTGAACAGATTATCGTTCTCGCAATTGTGCAAGGCATTACCGAATTTCTTCCGATTTCATCCTCCGGCCATTTGGCGCTTATTCCCGTTTTCACCGGATGGGTGGATCAGGGACAATTCATGGATGTTATGGTTCATATCGGCTCATTGTTTGCGGTGATTGCTTATTTCTGGCGCGATGTGTTGAAGCTGATAGGAGGTGGTCTCGACCTGCTGCGACTGCGCATGAATGATAATTCGCGTATGGCGCTCTATATTCTTCTTGCGACCATTCCGGCCGTCGCCTTCGGCCTTTTCCTGAAAAAATCGGGATATGGAGAGAGCCTGCGCTCTGTCGAAGTCATCGCATGGAATGCGATAATCTTCGGTGTTTTGATGTATGTGGCCGATCTGATTGGCAAGCACACAAAGGTTATGGAGGATATGAAATTGTCTCCGGCCTTGATGATTGGTCTTGCCCAGGCCCTTGCGCTGGTGCCTGGTACTTCGCGCTCGGGCATCACCATGACGGCGATGCGTTTCATGGGCTTTGAGCGCCCAGAAGCTGCACGGTTTTCGTTTCTGCTGGGTATTCCGGCGATTGCCGGTGCTGGCGCTTTTGTTACGCTGGATGCGATTGAGCAGGGTATTGAGATTTCAACCGATGCTCTGCTGGCGGCGGGTCTGACTTTTTTTGCAGCCCTTGCGGCAATTGCCTTCCTGATGGCATTTGTAAAACGCTCAAGCTTTCTGGTCTTCGCTGTTTACCGGATAGCCCTTGGTCTGCTGCTCTTTGCAATGTTGTATAATTGGGTTCCAGGATTGCCGACCCTTAGCTAATCCACCAATACTAAAAACATCAGGCTTCGCCTTTGCGGGTGAATTGGCCTTGAGGCCGAAAGCGCACAAGATAAGAAGGCAGGATGGTTTCCATATTTGAAGGATTAATCCCCATGCCTTCCAGCGTCCGTTTTTGCCGAATTGCCTCATCTGAAACAATTGTATCTTTTTCCAGCATTTTGACCTGATCAAGGGTGACGGGCGCACCTGGAAGCCATCCGGTCAATTTGCCCATTGTCTTTGCAAGGAACCAAGGCAGGGAAATATATCCACGTTTTTGATAGGTGATCTTTTGCATAATATCGAGGCATTGTTTGAAAGTGGCAACTTTTGGTCCGCCAAGTTCATAGATTTTTCCGCCTTTCAACTTGCCATCAACGGCAAGAGCAACAGCTTCGGCGACATCGCCCACATAAACCGGCTGGAACTTGGAATGTCCGCCGCCAATCAAAGGCAGAAACGGTGAGAATTTAGCCATTTGAGCGAAACGGTTGAAGAAATCATCTTCAGGTCCGAAAACGACAGATGGTCTGAAAACAATTGCGTTCTTTATGACGGACAGTGCGGCTTTTTCGCCTTCGCCCTTGCTGCGGCTATAGCCCGCATTGGACTCCACATCCGCACCGATAGCGCTCATATGGATCAGCTGTGCGCCTTCCTGGCGTGCCGCTTCGGCGATGGCCCGCGCACCAAACACTTGAACGGCATTGAAGTTGTTTTTGCCGCCCTTATCAAAGGTGCCAACAAGATTGATCACAGCGTCAGCCCCTTTGACTGCCCGGTCAATCGACCAGCGCACCCTTATATTGGCCTGGATAGCCTTGATCTGGCCAAGATCGCCCAAGGGCTGCAAATGGCCTGCCAGATCAGGGCGACGCACTGCCACAACGACCCGGTAGCCACGTTTTGCCAGAGCTCTTACAACATGTCGGCCAACGAAACCCGAACCACCAAAAACGGTTACCACTCTTGTTTTATTAGCGTTCGTCATGATCGTTGTTTCGTCCTGTCATTGTAAATTGGAATCGGCAATCCAAGTTCGTTTCAGCCGATCGTTTTTATTATAGAAGGGTTTAAACCAGACTTATGCAATTGCAAACCGGAAAGCTGCGATATTTTTGCTGCAAGTTCCCTGAAAAGGGATTTTCATTCACTTGAACGCAACTCTTGCAGACATCATATATCGGAAAAGAATCGCGTTGACAGATTTTGCCGCAAACCCTAAACGTCACGCCATTCTGGCAACTCAAATTGCCTGGAATGCCCAGATGGCGGAATTGGTAGACGCGCCAGCTTCAGGTGCTGGTACTCGCAAGGGTGTGGAGGTTCGAGTCCTCTTCTGGGCACCAAACCAAGAAAATCAACACATTTGCTTCGTCGGTATTGATCCGGATTGTTGCTCCAAGCACCGGCGAAAAATCCTGTTTTTGGTAAACGATTTGCAAACAGTCTGCAGATTAGGTTAAGGCGGAATACAAAGTTACATCTTTCGCACTGACTTGGAGCCTGCCTTGACCATACGTTTTCACAAAAATGACCTGCCCGATCTGGACCGTTATACAGGCGATGTCGCCATTGATTCTGAAACTCTGGGATTGAAACCCGCAAGAGATCGCCTGTGTGTTGTTCAGTTGTCACCCGGCGATGGCACGGCTGACGTAGTGCAAATCGACAAAGGGCAGAAAAAGGCACCCAATCTGCAAATGCTTCTCAAGGATAAGACAAAAACCAAAATCTTCCATTTCGGAAGATTTGATATTGCTGTCTTGCTGCACAGCTTTGGAGTAGAAACCAATCCGGTTTACTGCACGAAAATTGCTTCCAGATTGACGAGAACCTATACGGACAGGCATGGTCTGAAAGACCTTTCCAAGGAGCTTTTAGGCGTTGATATGTCCAAGCAACAACAAAGCTCTGACTGGGCAGCGTCCGAATTAACCCAGGCGCAGCTTGAATATGCGGCGTCAGATGTTCTGCATCTTCACGCTCTTCGCGATATCCTCGATCAACGTCTTGAGCGCGAGGGCCGCACAAAGATTGCCGAACAATGCTTCAAGTTCCTTCCAACCCGGGCTCGCCTTGATCTTGCCGGATGGGACGAAACAGATATTTTTGCTCATAGCTGAGCAAGTTCATGTTGAAAACCGATGGATGCAAGCACTGACTCTTGATGCCTCAAAATCAACAAGAAGGCATGACATTTATGGACTTGAATAAGCGGAATTTCCTCCACCGCTGGAGACTTTATTGAACACAGGCACCCCATATCACATGCAAACCGACCTTCAGGGCCATTTTGCTGGCGAAGCGGCTGAATCCAACATGGATTTCCTGTCCGAGGAGCGTGATGTCCGGAGCTTTACCCGTGCGCATCGCCATTCAGGTCTTGTACGGATATTGCGGATCGCATTGCCGCTGATCGGGGTATTTATCATTATGGTTTTGGTTGGGGCTTATTTCTGGTCTCAAATGGGCGCGCCTCAATTGGTCGTTGAGCAAACCATCATCAAGGACAATAAGATGGTGATGAAAAATCCGGAGCTGAACGGTGTGGACAAACAGAACCGCCCTTATAACATGACTGCTGCCCAGGCCATTACCAATCCACTGGAGCCCAAACAGGTTGAATTGACAGGCATCAACGCAAAAGTTCCAATGGATACGGGGCTATTTGCAAATATTCTTGCAGGCACCGGATTTTACGATTCAGAGGCCAAAACGCTCCAATTGGGCGGTGATATCGATGTCAGGACCGATGACGGTATGACAATGAGCCTGAAAGATGCGGATGTGAATATGGGGCTTGGCTCATTGATTACCGACAACCCCGTTACGATCACAACCGAGCAGGCTGTTATTTCTTCAGATGCTCTTGCGGTTGAAAAAAATGGAGAACGGATCATTTTTCTCAATCGGGTTCGCATGACCCTTTACCCGGGGAAAATTGAGCAGGCCCAGGCCGCAGCTTCAGCAAAGGCTCAGCAATGAATAAAATCAAAACGCCAAGAAAAGAGTTCGCCATGACATCGATCTTTGACGCAACCTTCAAACCCATGCTTGTAAGCTCGATACTCGCTTTTGCGTTTATCTTGAGCCTTGCAGGCGTGAGCTATGGACAAAGCTTCGGTGGTGCATTTGAAGGGATGAGTAACTCAAAAGACCCCGTTCAAATTGAAGCTGATCGCCTTGAAGTGGCCGATGGGCAGGGCATTGCGATATTTGACGGCAATGTTGCGGTTACCCAAGGATCGACCTTGCTCAAAGCGAAAAAACTCAAAGTCCATTATTTGCGCGATGCCAAAACCGATGATCCGGGCGGAAATGTTCGGAAAATCGAAGCGACTGGCAAGGTTGCGGTGCGTTCGGGCGATCAAATGGCGACGGCTGACAGCGCTGTTGTGGATATGCAAGAGCAGATCGCGACCTTGTCCGGCAATGTGACTGTGAGCCAGGGCGAGAACATTCTTGTGGGCTGTAAGCTGAGAATCAATATGGCAACCAATGCTGCTAATTTAACCCCTTGTGACAAGGGCCGGGTTCAAATGGTGTTCAAACCGAAATCCAACTAGGGTCTGAACCACTCGCTAATTAAAGCTGAGAACTGTTTACCTATGATTGATATGCCACTATGAACCGAACCAAGGGACTTCATCAAGCAAAGTGCAAACTGGTTCAGGAACTCCGTTGAGAAAACCTCTTAGCAAAGGAATGATGGGAAATTGGCAGCGTTTTATCGGTCAACTGACTGGTAAAAGCGGGGCAAGATCATTGCCGCCCATGCGCAAGAGCAGCGCGGCAGACGCAATCCCTGCAGCGCCCCCTATAATTACTAACAATGTGGGCGCGAGCCATCAACCGAGGTCACGCGAAGGCGTATTGATGGTCTCGGGTCTGGAAAAGGCATATAAAGGCAGGCAGGTTGTCCGGGGCGTTGATCTGGGTGTTCGGCGCGGTGAAGCCGTTGGGCTGCTTGGGCCCAATGGCGCTGGTAAAACCACCTGTTTTTACATGATTACCGGCCTCGTGCAGGCAGATGCCGGGCGGATTGACCTTGACGGCCATGACATTACCCAAACCCCGATGTATCGTCGTGCTCGCCTTGGTATCGGTTATCTGCCTCAGGAAGCATCGATCTTTCGCGGTCTTACGGTGGAAGGTAATATTCGCGCTGTTCTGGAAGTTGTCGAATCCAGCAAGAAAGAGCGGGAACGCCGCCTTGATGCCTTACTGGATGAGTTTCACATTAGCCATCTTCGAAAATCTCCTTCAATTGCGCTATCGGGTGGTGAGCGCCGACGATGCGAAATCGCAAGGGCCTTGGCGACCCAGCCATCCTTCATGCTTCTAGATGAACCATTTGCGGGCGTTGACCCTATTGCCGTGGGTGATATTCAGGATCTGGTACGCCATCTGACAAAACGCGGAATTGGAGTGTTGATCACCGATCATAATGTGCGCGAAACACTGGGCCTAATTGATCGGGCTTATATCATCAATCAAGGCCAAGTGCTTACCCATGGCAGTCCGGATCAGATCGTCAATAATCCGGATGTGCGCAGAACCTATCTCGGTGAGCAATTTACCCTTTAGGAAGATGCTTGTGCTAAAATGCTCGCAAGAAACAGGCCAGATTATAATAATAGGGCCGAAAGCGAGCGTTTATCCTGATGGCTATCTCAGTCAACATGCAGGCGCGCCAATCCCAGCAACAAAAGCAGGGGATGTCGCAAAGCCTTACAATGACCCCTCAATTGGTGCAGTCAATCAAACTGCTTCAAATGAGCAGTGTAGATTTGCTCCGACATATTGAAGAAGAAGTCGAAAAAAACCCACTTCTTGAACTAGCTGATGATAGTCCTGCACCCAGCAGGGAGGATCGCCTGGATAGCCAGGACTCCCTCGCAGAAAATGCGAAATTTGACGACAACCGATCGGCAAGCGATGAACTTGATACCAGTCAAAGCTCCCTTGAAGAGAAACTTGGGACGTCTTTGGAAAACGAGTTTGACACCGACCGTTCTGGCGGCGAACAAGCTTCAGCAAGTGAATACAAGGCAGCCTCTTTAGGCACTGACTTCAGCATTGGCTCGCCGGAAGGCAATAATCTTGAAGAATATGTTGAAGAAAAAAGAGGACTTAAAGAACATCTCAACGAGCAATTAAGCCTTAGCCGTGCAGACCCCAAAGTGCGCAAGGCTGCTTGCGAAATCATTGATCAATTGGATGAGGATGGCTTTTTTCGGCACCAACTACACAAGATTGCGGTTGACCTTCAAATGTCATCGCAGGACGCTGAAGCAGCTCTTGCCCTGGTGCAGAGTTTTGACCCTGTTGGCATTGCCTGTCGCGACCTTTCTGAATGTCTTGCGATCCAATTGCGGGAAAAGAACAGGCTTGATCCGGCGATGCAATGTCTGATCAACAACCTCGAATTACTGGCCAAACGAGATTTTGAATCTCTGGAAGAACTGTGTGGGGTTGGTCTTGATGATTTGCTGGATATGGTCGATGAGATCAAGGCGCTTGAGCCAAGGCCCGCGCGGGCTTTTGATACAACTCCGGTTCAAAACATTATTCCCGAAATTTATCTCAAGGAAATGCCGGACGGTAGTTTCGCGATCGAATTAAACCCTGACACAATGCCCAAAGTATTGATCAATCAGGCATACAGCGCTGTGGTTTCAACCAAAAACCAACGACCCGAAGAAAAAGCATTCATGACAGACTGTCTGCAAAGCGCCAATTGGCTGGTTCGCAGTCTTGAGCAACGGGCCAATACAATTTTGAAAGTGATGGCAGAAATCGTTCGCCAGCAGGACGGTTTTTTCGCCTATGGGATTTCCCATTTGCGGCCTCTTAGTTTGAAGCAGGTGGCCGATGAAATCAATATGCACGAATCAACTGTAAGCCGGGTGACCAGCAATAAATATGTTGAGACTAATCGCGGCATATTCGAACTCAAATTCTTTTTCACCGCTTCAATTGGTGGAACCAATGGCGAGGATGCTCATTCCGCTGAAGCGGTGCGCCAAAGAATCAAGAAGCTGATAGAGACCGAGAGCGCCCAGAAAGTACTGTCAGACGATGCGCTGGTGGATCTGTTAAAAGCCGAGAATATCGACATAGCCCGGCGCACGGTGGCGAAATATCGCGAGAATATGGGATTTGCCTCGTCAGTGCAGAGGCGGCGGGAGAAAAAAGCACAGGCCTCAAGGCGTTAGGTCAAATACTCTTCCGTATATTTTTATACTGCCCCACTTTGAGAATAAATATTTAACAGTCAGCGATTTCCTATTGATGATTTTGGGTCTAAACTATTTGCGTACGGAGAAATCATTCTGTGCACTCAATAGTAATAAAATGAAGCCCTGTTGGGCGAAGGAGCCTTATGAGCCTTAAAGTTTCCGGAATTCACATGAATGTTGGCGAGACCCTCACTAACCGAATCAATGATCGAATAGATGAAGCCGTTACAAAATATTTCAGCAATGGCTATTCTGGACACGTTAATGTTGAAAAGAGCGGAAACTGGTACGAGTGTGACTGCTCAATCCACCTCGATAGTGGTATAATGTTGCAGGCCAAGGCCAAAGCAACCAATCCTACTTCCAGTTTTGAAGATGCTGCAGAAAAGATCGAAAAGCGTCTGCGCCGATATAAGCGCCGCCTTAAAGATCATCACGGAAATGCAAAAGCCAAGGCTTCCGAAGCCTTTTATTCCGTTGTGGAATTACCTGATGCAGAAGAAGAGGTTCCAGAGGATTACAATCCGCTAGTGATTGCCGAATCAACCACTACCGTCAACACACAAAGCGTAGCGCAGGCAGTTGTACAACTTGATTTGACAGATCACCCGGTTGTTGTATTTAAGAACGCTGCAAATGATCAGATTAATGTAATCTACCGTCGCAGTGATGGAAATATCGGATGGGTAGACCCCTCCAGAGGCAAGTAGTCTTTAAAGTCTGCGCAAATAAAATCGGGAAATCACCTATGGATCTCAGTGATCTTATAAACCCACAGGATATCAGTGTTTCACTCAGGTCCAGTTGCAGAAAAGAGCTGCTGCATGATCTGTCTGATATTGCTGCGAAAAAAACCGGGCTGAATGGCCAGGAGATTTTTCAGACTTTACTGGAGCGCGAAAAGCTTGGCTCAACGGGGGTTGGCAATGGTATTGCCATCCCTCACGGCAAATTGCCCGGTCTATCCAAAATCACCGGCCTTGTTGCTTTTTTGGATAAACCCATTGATTTCGATGCAATGGATGATCAACCGGTCGATGTTGTGTTTCTGCTGTTAGCACCGGAAACCGGTGGTGCAGATCATCTGAAAGCCCTTGCGCGCGTCGCGCGCGTGTTACGGGAGCCTGGAATGCTGCAGAAATTGCGCGATGCAAATGACCCGCAAAGTGTGTTTGACCTTTTGACGATGCCACAAACATCGCATGCAGCTTAGGATAAATCTGAAAGAACAGTCAGTGTACGCTGACTGCTTGCAATTCGTGATCTGCAAAAAACAACCAGGCGGAATTTGGACTATCACAAAGCGCGAGCGCCTCACCGGTTGCCGAGAAAACACCCCAAGCCCTGTCCAAATTGATATCAACCGGCAACTCAGCCATGGCTTCATGGCCAAGTTCGCGAATATATCCGATTTGCCCTTCGCCTAATGAAAGGAACTCGGAAGTTTCCCCCTGAGGGATGTTCTCGTCGAGAATTATTACAGAATCTCTGCTCATCTTAGTTCACGCTGTTGATTTTGATGTTACGGGCGGTCGAAACAGGCTCTGGCCTGACAAGGTCAACCGAGAGCAGGCCATTTTTCAAGGTGGCCCCTTCGATTTCAATGCCCGCAGCAAGAATAAATTTTTTCTGGAATTGGCGGGCAGCAATACCGCGATGCAAATATTCGCGTTCCGCATCACTTTCCTGGCGGCCTTGAATGGACAGTTGATTGTTCTCAATCGAAATATCGAGATCATTTTCACTAAAGCCGGCGACAGCCAGCGTGATCCGCAACTTTAAAACACTACCATTGTCGATTTTCTCGATGTTGTAAGGAGGATAGCCATCTCCGCTAGTTCGCGTGATCTTTTCGACCATGCGCTCGATCTCTTCAAAACCGAGAAGCAAAGGACTTGTTAGGGTAGTTATTCGTGTCATGACTCATTCCTTGATCCCGGCATCTGCAATACGCACAGATGTTGAATTGGCGATCTGTTAACGACCCGGCAACAAAGATATTCTAGCAAGCCTTATAGGCCCAACTTAAATTATCTTCGTGTTTTGGCATCGCTGAAACCAATATGGTGCCTGAAACCGTGCAGTTCAAGCCAAATAAAGGGGTAATTTTAGGGTAAGTTAGCTGTATTCAACGCTAAGGGATGACAAAACCTGTTTCGCAATTTATTAAGTTCTCAATATCCGAATAAACCAAACTCATCTGCAATACAGATTTGGCCTATCATTCTTCCGGAGTAATTTAAAACGTGAAAAAATCAAACAAACGTAGCATCATCAATGGCCTGCAAGTAGACGAAGACCTTTATAACTTTGTGAATAATGAAGCCCTCCCGGGAACCGGCGTTACAAAGACAGCTTTTTGGAAAGGTTTCGCTTCGATTGTAAACGACCTTACGCCAAAGAATCGGGAATTGCTCGCAAAGCGCGATGAACTGCAGGCCCAGATCGACCAGTGGCACCTGGATAATCCGGGAAAGTTCAGCGACATAAAGGCTTATAAAGCCTTCCTCAAGAAAGTCGGTTATCTCGTCCCGGAAGGTAAAGCATTCTCCGTTTCCACTTCAAAAGTTGATGACGAGCTTGCCACTATTGCCGGACCGCAATTGGTGGTGCCAGTAATGAATGCCCGCTATGCACTTAATGCGGCAAATGCCCGGTGGGGATCGCTTTATGATGCGCTTTACGGGACCGATGCGATTGCTGAAACTGGTGGCGCTGAAAAAGGCAAAGGCTTTAATCCTGTGCGCGGCAAAAAAGTTGTCGCCTGGGGCCGGAAATTTCTGGATCAGGCAGCACCATTAAAAGATGCCAAACATAGCCAAGTGGTAAAATACAGCATCAAAGGCGGCAAATTGGTTGCAAAACTGACCAAATCCAGCACTACGCTCGCCAATCCAAAAAACCTTGCCGGCTATACAGGCGATGCATCATCGCCAGACTCAATCCTGCTGGTGAATAATGATTTGCATGCGCAGATCATCATTAATGCGGATCATCCGATTGGCGGCACAGACAAAGCCAAAGTTGCTGATATTGTTCTGGAATCAGCTGTCTCAGCGATCATGGATTGCGAAGACTCGATTGCAGCAGTAGATGCGGAAGACAAGATTGTTGTTTACCGCAATTGGCTTGGCCTGATGAATGGCAGTCTTGCTGATACTTTCAAAAAAGGCGACAAGAGCGTTACACGCAAACTGAACGAAGATAAGATCTACAAAAAGCCCAGCGGTAAGGAAGCTTCCCTTCATGGCAGGGCTTTGATGTTCGTTCGCAATGTCGGTCACCTGATGACCAATCCGGCGATTTTGAACAAGGCCGGCGAAGAAATCCCCGAAGGTATCATGGACTGCGCAATGACTGCACTATGCGCACTGCATGATATTGGACCAAAAGGTCGATTCAAGAACTCACGCAAAGGTTCGTTTTATATCGTGAAGCCTAAAATGCACGGCCCTGAGGAAGTGGCGTTTGCCAATGAACTTTTTGGCCGGGTGGAAGATGTATTGGGAATGACGCGCAATACCATCAAAATGGGCATCATGGATGAGGAGCGGCGCACGACGATCAATCTGAAAGAATGTATCCGCGCTGCCAAATCGCGTGTTGTCTTCATCAATACCGGTTTCCTTGATCGTACGGGTGATGAAATCCACACCTCCATGAATGCTGGTCCAATGATTCGGAAAGGCGACATGAAGTCATCAACCTGGATTGCCGCCTATGAAAATAACAATGTTGATGTGGGTTTGGCCTGTGGTCTAGCTGGACGCGCACAAATTGGTAAAGGCATGTGGGCAGCACCAGATATGATGGCGGACATGCTGAAAACCAAAATCGGACACCCCAAGTCAGGCGCCAATACGGCCTGGGTACCTTCACCCACTGCGGCTACCTTGCATGCGACCCATTATCATCAGGTCAAAGTGAGCGATATTCAAAAGACCCTTTCAAAACGCAAGAAAGCAAAAGTCGAAGATATTCTCAATGTTCCCGTGGCAACCCGCCCGAACTGGGACAAGAAAGCCATCAAGGAAGAGTTGGACAATAACTCACAAGGTATTCTTGGCTATGTTGTGCGCTGGGTTGACCAGGGTGTTGGCTGCTCGAAAGTGCCTGACATTCACAATGTCGGCTTGATGGAAGATCGCGCAACTTTGCGGATTTCCTCTCAGCACATGGCAAACTGGCTTCATCATGGTGTTTGCTCAAAGGCTGAGATCATGGCTTCGTTGAAACGGATGGCCAAAGTCGTCGATAAGCAGAATGCGGATGATCCACTTTATCAAAGCATGGCGGCGGATTTCGATAAGTCCATCGCTTTTCAGGCAGCCTGTGATCTGGTTCTATTGGGCCGCGAACAACCATCGGGTTACACAGAGCCGATCCTGCACCGCCGCCGCCGCGAGCTTAAAGGCAATTGAATAAGCAAACTGCAATCCTTTGAAAAATGAACATAAAAAACCCGCTCCTGAAAATCAGCAGCGGGTTTTGTTATATCGACAAAGTTGTGGGGAAGTTTATTGCTTCACAACCACTTTCGCACGGCCATTAACACGTGAATAAAGATCCACAATATCCTGGTTGATCAAGCGGATGCAGCCGGAAGATGCCGCTGTTCCGATAGACGACCAGACCGGTGTTCCATGCAGGCGGTAAAGTGTATCTTTTCCATCCTGGAACAAATAAAGAGCGCGAGCGCCGAGGGGATTATCAAGACCTGGTTCCATACCGCCATTGTCAGCACTGTATTTAACCAGCTCAGGTTTTCTTTCGATCATTTCTTCAGGTGGCGTCCAGGTTGGCCATGCTTTTTTCCAACCGACATAGGCATTACCCTGCCATTCAAAGCCCTGCTTGCCAACGCCTACACCATAGCGAATAGCTTTGTTGTCCGGCTCAACCAGATACAAGTATTTCTTCGCGACATCGACAACAATCGTGCCGACTTTTTCATTGGTAACGTAGGTGACGCGCTGGCGAAGAAACTGTTTGTCGATTTCCTTTACCGGAATGGCGGGAAGCGAAAACTCGCCATCCGTTTTTGCAGCATAATCATCGATAAACTCTCGAGAGGGGTCTTGAGAAATGCCTAATTTCGGCATTTTGCCAAAATTGAATTGAGGCATTTTCCCGTTAAATGCAAATTTTTGTCCTGTTGAGGTATTGGAGCAACCGGCCAGCAGAACTGCCATCGCTGTCACCGTCAATGCGGAACGAAGTATGTTTTTCATCGAAAATCCTGACTAGATGTCATCGGCTTTGGGAACAAATCAACTGGAACCCGCCATCATGACCTAAATGGGTCATACAGGAGATGAATATCAAAATGCAATTTGAATCATTGCGTAAATTAGAGATTTGTTAAGTTGTTGCTGAATCAACACAATTTCTTGAGGTTACTGCCTCCCAACGGTTTTGTCATTTCAATGCGCTCTGATATCCTGAACAGAACAAGAGCAAAACAAGACAAGGAATCCCATGCCCATTGTGAAAATTGGAGAACAAAATCCGTTGATTGATGGCAGGCAGTCTGAAAATGCCTTGATAATACAACGCGGCATGGTTCGTTTCCTTGAAAAATTGGGCCATGCCGTCTTGGCAGAGTTTCCACTTGCCAGCGGTCGCCGCGCTGATTTGCTGTCCATAGACCGAAAAGGGTTGTTCACGCTGATCGAAATCAAAAGTTCGATCGAGGATTTTCGAGTTGATACCAAATGGCCGGAATATGCTCAATATTGCGACCGTTTCGCTTTCGCTACTTCATCAAATGTACCAGCGGACATTTTTCCTGCTGAAGAAGGGCTTTATGTGGCAGATGCTTTTGGAGCAGAAGTTCTGAGGGATGCCAATGAATGCAAATTAGCTCCAGCCAGTCGCAAGGCGTTAACCCTGAGATTTGCGCGAATTGCAGCCAAACGAGCAGAGCGGACTATTACCTACGCTCTGGCCAATGGCTACGCAATTCCAGATAGTGCTGAAGAGGACTAGATCCCACCGTTTATCGAGGCGCGCGCTTTGCCAAAATGCGCTGAAGTGTGCGGCGATGCATATTGAGGCGCCGGGCTGTCTCGGAAACATTTCTGTCGCACAACTCATATACCCGCAGAATGTGTTCCCAGCGGACCCGGTCCGCCGACATTGGGTTTTCAGGCGGCTCTGCCTTGTCCTCCGGTTGACGCATCAAGGCAGCAAACACTTCATCCGCATCAGCCGGCTTGGAAAGATAGTCTACAGCGCCCAGTTTAACTGCCGTAACTGCGGTAGCAATATTGCCGTAACCAGTAAGAATAATCGCTTTGCAATCGGGCTTTACCTTATGGATAGCGGCAATGACATCCAACCCATTTCCATCCGCAAGACGCATATCGACGACGGCAAAATCCGGCGGCGAGAGTTTCACATTGTTTTGTGCATCAGCAATGGTTTCCGACAGTTGCACTTCGAAACCACGAGACTCCATTGCCCTGCCGAGACGCGTCAGGAAAGGCCTGTCATCATCAACCAACAAAAGACGCCGCTGCTGCGGTAGATCCATCATTTCATTTGACATATCATTCATGGTCAAACCCTCTTACTACCGAACACATAATCCCAAAATAGGTAAAATCAATTAGAAGTTAGACTAATCAATCGCATTTTGCGGCGATATGCGCAATTCATGTTCGTTTTTCAAAATCAGATCGTTTCCACTGGATTCTTACCTCGGCTCCCTTTCGATTGCCATTTGCGTAGTTTGAAAACGAAAGTATTGCACCATTTCGTTCCAGCAATGTCTTAGCGATGAACATTCCAAGGCCTAGTCCACCCCCAGACATTTTGCGAGGCCCCGGTCTGTCACTGATATAGGGATCTCCGATCTTATCCAGCACACCTAACGGAAACCCTTTTCCATCATCCTGGATGATGAAAACAACTTTATCCTCATCCCAGACACAATTGAATTCGACCTTGGCTTTTGCAAAATCAATCGCGTTTTCAAGCAAATTGCCCAGGCCATACAAAATCGCCGAATTTCTTCTGGTTACCGGGATCGGACCTTCGCCACCTTGGTTCAATTCTAACAGGATGCCGTGTTCACGGTGAGGGGCGCTCACCTCTTCCATCAAGACCTGAATGGAAAGATTTGCGATATTTACATCTTCTTCAGAAGAAAGCGTCGAGATTTTTTTCAAAATTTCACGGCAACGATCGGCCTGACTTTTCAAAAGTGCGGCATCTTCATATATCAGGCTGTCTGTTCTTGCAGACAACATCAACTCCTTGGAAACCAGAGAAATAGTCGCAAGAGGGGTGCCAAGCTCATGGGCCGCAGCAGTTGCCAGGCCATCAAGGGTGGAGATGTGTTGCTCGCGTTGCAATACAATTTCAGTTGCAGCCAAGGCATCGGCAAGATTACGGGATTCGTTGGCCACCCGGTAAGCGTAAAACGAGGTGAAGCCCATAGTTGAGACAATGGCAACCCAAATACCCACTCTCAATTCCAAGGGTAGAATCATCGCGCCGGGTTCAAACCACGGCAAGGGCAAATGGAAGAAGACCAGTAATCCCGAAACCAGTATAGCCAGAATCAAAAGCGGACCTGCCTCTTCCATTCTTTGAGCAGCTGCGGAAACCACCACCGGAACTGCTATCAGCATGGCAAACGGATTTTGTATGCCACCGGTCAAATATAGCAATAATGTCAATTGCAAAAGATCATAGGCAAGCAAGGCCGTTACAGCCCATCCCCGCCAGCGGACATTACCTGGATAACGAAAACGGAGAAAAATATTCAACCACGCCGATGCCGCGATGATCAGCAAACAAGGAAAGAGCAGGAGATCAAAGCCCAATTGAAAGTAGACAAACAGAACTGCGACCGTCTGGCCGACAACGGCCAGCCAACGAATTCGAATCAGCGTCTCAAGGCGAAGCGCCAGGCTTTCTCGATGTTGCGTTATGTTTTCCTGCACTTGGGGCTTTCCACTAAAAGATATCTTAGCCGTTCTTTGGCTTGGCTCTGTTGGTCGCTACCGCTGATGCTGGATCTTCCGGCCAGAAATGCTTTGGATATCTACCTCGCATCTCTTTCCGTACATCAATCCAGCTGCCTTTCCAAAATCCTTCAATATCCTCGGTCCTTTGAATAGGCCGCATTGCAGGTGAAAGAAACTCCAGCGTCAAGGGGATTTTATCGTCCAAAATACCCGGATGTTTTTTGAGACCATAAAATTCCTGGACCTTTGCGCGCAGGATGACTGCACCATCTTCGTAGTCAAGCGTATGGCTGGAACCGCTAGGCAAGAGATAGGTCTTGGGAACCAGTTCATTGAGCTTTTTCTGGAAATCAAAACCAAGATACAGTTTCAAACCCTCCAAAACCATATCAGGTGTGATTTCGTTCAATCCACGGACATTTGAAATCATCGGCAATAACCAATCACCCAAATTCTCTTGCAAGGCAGTGATATCAAAAATCGGCACTTCATCCTCATAAATAGAATGCAGAAAATGTGCCCGCTTGCGGAAGTTCGCTATAGGATTTGGCTGCATTAATTGGTCAATTCCGTTCACACGTAAATGCTCAATCAGCAGCGTTGCGATATCATCATCATCCTTCAGCGTATCTGTTTGTTTTGACAACTCCACACTGCCGAGGCGTTCGGTTGTTCGTGCAGAAGCACGTTGCAATTTCTCATCAAAAAACACTTCGCGCTGTTTGATGATTTGATCTGCGTGGTACTCGCGGATATCTTCCAGATCAATTTCCGCTGCTCCAAATATGCGGGAAAAAGCAGCTGTGCCTTGCAAATCCGAAACAACCAGGAATGCTGACTTGGCGAGATTTGAAATTCCATCCAGCTTGGCCCGTCGACCATTTGCCAAACGAAAACTGGATGATCCGTCAGCATCTGAACTCACGCGAGCTGCAATCCTTTCCGGCCAGGCAAAGGATAGAATCGATCCAATCGATACAAACTCTTTTGAATTCGCTGTTTGAGAAGCTGGGTTCAAGGTGTTGCAAATATTATGCGCCAGCTGTTTTGCCTTTTGCGCCCGACTGCCTTTATCACGCAGGAAGGTTTCATAGCGATGGGAAAGGTCCACGCTGTTATTGCCCAGGCCTTGTTCACTGAGCAGCATGGCCAGATTGCTTGCTGTGGCCAATTGACCCTGATCCGCTGCTCTCACGACCATATGGGCGAGTCTGGGAGGTAGTGCCAAATTTCTGATTTGTTTGCCGCGATCCAGAATCATTCCTTCGGTAGAAATTGCACTCAGTGTGATCAGGAGATTTCTCGCCTCTTTCCAGGCTTGGACGGGCGGCTCATCCTGCCACCGCAATTGCCCGGGATCTGAAACACCCCAGGCCGCTAGATCGAGGACAAGTCCTGTCAGATCAGCCTCAAGGATTTCCGGCTTGTCATAGTCCGGCAATGAATTTGTCTGGCCTTCCTGCCACAATCGTATCGCCATACCCGGTGCCGTTCGCCCTGCTCTGCCTGCTCTTTGTGTAATAGCGGCTTTGGATGCCTTGACCGTTGCCAGTCTGGTCAGGCCCGTTGACGGCTCAAAGACGGGAACTCTTGAATAGCCGCTATCGATTACGGTTGTTACGCCATCAATCGTAATGGAGGTTTCGGCGATTGATGTTGCCAGAACAATTTTTCGCTTACCAGCCTGGCTCGGTCTGATTGCCTTGCTTTGTTCGCTTTGATCCAGTGCGCCATAAAGTTTGTGAACTTCGCAGTCTACAGGCAGATTGATGAGTGACCCCGCAACCCGCTCGATTTCCCTGCGTCCCGGCAAAAAGCACAACAGACTTCCGCTCTCGCTTGCAAGGGTTTGCCGAATGGCCCCAACCATCGTTTCCTCGATAGTACGATCAGGCTCTTTTGGATGATAGCGTATGGAAACCGGGAAACTGCGCCCCCTGCTTTCAATGATTGGGACTGTGGTTTTGACATTGGACAAAAGCTTTGACACTTTCGCGCCATCCAGTGTTGCCGACATCGGTAACAGTCGTAGATCCGGTCTCAAAGCTTCACAGCATTCAATGGCCAATGCCAAACCCAGATCCGTGTCGAGACTCCGTTCATGATATTCATCAAACAATACCGCGCCAATACCGGTCAGTTCAGGATCATCGAGGATCATTCGGGTGAATACACCGCTGGTGATGATTTCAACCTTGGTTCTCGTACCTATTTTGGAATCCATTCGAACACGATATCCAATTGTTTCGCCCGGCTTTTCACCGATTAATCCTGCGATATGAAATGCCGCAGACCTTGCAGCCAAGCGTCTTGGTTCCAACATCAGAATTTTCTGATTGTTCAACCAGGGCTGCTCCATCAGAGCCAAAGGAACCCGCGTGGTCTTGCCCGCGCCAGGAGGCGCCACCAGCACCGCGGCGCTCTTTTGAGCAAGAGTTTTGCCCAATTCATCCAGACATTCATCAATCGGGAGACCTGGAAGTCCAAGTTTGCCATATGCCTCAAGCATAAATGATCTAATGCTCCAATTTGATGATTTTGCCCTTGGCAGCAGACACATCCTGCTCGTCATGGGTAACCAGAAGTACTGGCAGATTTCGTTTTCCAGCTTCCGTGAAAACGAACTGCCTGATCTGATTTCTAAGCTCGGCATCAAGTTTTGAAAATGGTTCATCAAGCAGCAAAGCGCGAGGTTTTGCCAATAACACGCGCATCAATGCAATCCGCGATTTTTGCCCTCCGGACAAAGTTGCCGGATCACGCTCCGCCATTCCGTCAAGCTCGGTAAGCGCCAAAGCCTCTAGAACAAGTTGATTGCGTTTCGCTTTGGAAGCAACTGATTTTGGAATTGCAAAGGCGAGATTCTGAGCCACAGACATATGAGGAAAAAGCAAAGCATCCTGAAACAACAATCCAACTGATCGCTCTTCCGGCGGTAAATCAGTGATCGACTTATCGCCCAAACAGACACGCCCCTCTGCCTTGAAGGCCGGATCCAAAAACCCGGCAATGAATGCCAACAAGCTCGATTTACCCGATCCTGAAGGCCCCATGACACTCAGCACCTCGCCGGGCTTCACCACCTCATCAAGTTCAAGAAGTTTTTTACCGCCAAGCGAAATTGAAACCTTCTCGAGACGAAGATCCGTTGTTGCAAAAGCTTCTTGAGTCATCCGCCCACCGCTTTCATGCCGCGTCTTTTGGCAAAAAGCACCGCTGGAATAAGTGCAGCTAGGGCAAAGCCGATAAAGGGCAATAACATCTGCAAGAATGCATACACACCAATCACCCTACGATCTCCTCCTGATGCCAGCGCAACGGCTTCTGTGGTGAGCGTCGGCCATCGTCCAGCACCAATCAACACCGTTGGTAAATACTGGCCAATCGATACGGCGAAACCAATAGCCATGGCAACCAATATAGGCCGCATCAGAATGGGTACCCTGATGCGCCAGAATATACGCGATTTGGAAACTCCCATAGACTGGGCTGCCCAGGAATAGCGTTTATCAAAAGCACGCCATGGATCCGATAGGGATAGAAAAACATAAGGAAGAACAAATACCAGATGGACCAGAACCAAAGCTGCGAAACTTGCATTGATACCCATCGTCAAGAATAGCATTTGCAATCCGAACAAGAAAGCAGGCTGGGGAATAATCAGCGGTAAATATAATAGTTCGAGTGCTCTGGTTCCTCCCGTGCGGCCGGTTCGTGCTTCGCGCTCAAGGCACGCCAAAGCAATGGCGATTGCCAAGAGGGTCGCTACGATGCCAAGCAATAATGTAGTTTGAAAAGGCCCTCCAACGCTAACCAAATGACGATCCCAGGTTCTAAATGTGAATTGTCTCGGCAGAGCATCGGGGAAACTCCAATATCCTGCAAATGACCAGAGGCCCAAAATGATCAGGCCCAAAAATACAAAGACCGCCAGTGCCAACATGGATAATCCAGACAGCATCCGCAGCGGCTTGTCTGATGCAAATCGCTGACCTGAAACGGACAAGCGGGCGAATAATCCAGCGCCAAGTTTCTCGCCAAGAAGCCAAATCAGCAAAGCTGCAAGGGTAAGCAGTAATTGCAGGACCGCACCTGCTGAAGCCTGAAAACGCATGGTTAGATCGGGATCATTCATCCAATCCATCAAACGCACAGCTAAGGGAGCCGGATTGGTTGGGCCCAATATGATGGCAACATCAACCACGGAAGTGGCATAGGCGATGACAGCAAACACAGCCAATCGGATCTGGCGGTAAATCAAAGGCCAAGAGGTAAATATGAAACCTGATATGCGACCATAACCAAGGCCGGTTGCAACCCGTTCATAATCTTTCACCTTAACCTGCGACATGGCAGCAAGAGAGACCAGAAACAGGAACGGCACTTCCTTTATGACCAATCCACCCATCATCGATATGCCATAGGGATCATTCAATAAATGCCAATCTGGCGGTCGGGTAAACCCCGTCAACTCAGGAGAAACAAGTCGCATAATCCAGCCAGAAGGCGCAATCATGAAGGCAAAACCGAAGGCTGCTGCCGCATGCGGGATTGAAAGCAAAGGGGACAAAAGATGCTGGACTCGCTCAAAAAGCGGTTTGCCGGACCAGGCTGCAAAAAACAAGATAACCAAGGCTAGAGACAAAAAGGTTGTTACAAGCCCGGTCAGCAAACTAACGCCAATCGAACGCATAATGCCTTGTGCATTGAAGGCATTATGAAAATGCTCAAATGAAAATGACGTTCTGCCCAGGGCCGGGAAAAACCCGAACGCTGGGAAAAGCGTTGCCAAAAGTCCGCAAAAAATCGGACCAATCAGAACTAAAACAGCAAAGTGAGGGGCGTAGCGCAGCATGTTGGTAATCTGGCAGGACACGGGGACAAAGCCAAGCTTTGTCCCTTAGACTAATCCGCCTGACCTTAGCTTAATTCGCTACCCCGTAACGCCTTGTCCATTCTTTCTCCAGACGCTCCATCCAGGAAGCATGGGGTTCATTGAAACTTGGCCCAAGCTCAGAAGGTTTCAAGGTCGCAATCCCCAAATCAAGATTGTCGAATTTCTCCTGATAGTCTGCAGGAAGGCTCGTTGTATCCAAAACAGTGGGATCACCCCAGATATTCGGATCCTGCTTGCGCAATTGGGCTTCCGGTGAAATCAGGAAATTGGCGAAAACCAACGCCCCCTCTTTAGCGGCTGCATTATAAGGGATGGCCACAAAATGGGTATTGCCCAAAGTGCCGCCGGAAAAGACAAATGAACGGACAGTGTCTGGAAGCTCATTATTGGCAATTGCGTTGGATGCTTCCGCCGGCGAGAACGCAAAGGCGATATCGACCTCATTGTCAGCCAATAATTGACGCATGGCTTCTTTGTTCTTTGGGAATGTTTTTCCGCTGCGCCAAAGGTTTTTATGCATTTTATCCATGGCCGAAAAGAAGGGCTCAACGGTCTGCTCAAAACTGGCTTCAACAACAGGCTGGAGCAGCACATTCTTGTCCACCACGCTTTCGATCAGAGCCTGTTTCAGGAAGGAAGAACCAACGAAATCTGGCGGAGACGGATAAGTGAAACGACCCGGATGTCTCTCTGTCCATTCAACCAATTCCCCAAAGGAATCTGGCATCGCAAGTCCGCGCGCAGTGTCATGGAAAAACACCATCTTGGCCATTCCCCAAGGCGACTCCTGACCATCGGTCGGTTCGGTGAAATCGGTTAATATCGTTGGCTTGTTTTTCCAATCGACAAATTGCCAATTCGGCAGTTTTTGCGTCCAGCCCGCCTCCAGCAAAAGGCCCTGTTTCTTCATATTGACGAAGTTCTCGCCATTGATCCAAATCAGATCAATCTCGCCACCTTCATCCACACCCGCTGCCTTAGCTGCGACTACGGCAGAAACCGCATTTGCTGTATCATCCAATTTGGTGTGATTGACCGTAACGCCATATTTTTCTTTGACCTGATCAGCAGCCCAGCGGATATAATCATTGATGTTTTGAGCGCCGCCCCAGGCGTTGAAATATACCGTTTGACCACGGGCGGCTTCTTCTACTGATTTCCAGTCGCTCACATCCAGTGCCGAAGCCGGTTGAGTGAGCAAAATGATTGCTGTAGCCGCTAGTGCATATTTTTTCATTTGGTAGCTCCCAATGTAGCTTTGTTTATTAGATTGAAACGCAATAGCGGTTTTGTATGAATTCGGCAAAACACGGAAATGTGAAAATCTATTTGGTCATATCAACCGCAACACGGCCGCGAACCTTGCCATCTACGATATCGGCGGCAGTATCAATGATATCATCGAAGCCGATAATTGTTGTGATAGCCTCAAGTTTCGCGAGATCCAGATCAGTGCCGATACGGCTCCAGGCTTCGATGCGCTTTTCTTTTGGCTGCATTACCGAATCGATCCCGAGGAGAGAAACCCCTCTCAAAATAAACGGCATGACTGTTGTAGGTAAATCAAACCCTTGGGCAAGACCGCAAGCAGCAACAGCACCACCATAACTCGTTTGAGCGATCACATTGGCAAGCGTGTGACTGCCAACGGCGTCCACACCGGCAACCCATCTTTCCTTGCCCATGGGCCTGCCCGGTTCCGATAATTCTTTTCGATCAATAATTTCGCTTGCACCGAGTTCTTTGAGGAAATCGGATTCTTCAGGGCGTCCGGTAGAAGCAATGACGTGATATCCAAGCTTGGAAAGTATTGCGATGGCAACGGACCCGACGCCGCCATTTGCGCCGGTTACAACAACAGGGCCTGATGATGGTTCGATGCCCGCATTCTCTAAGGCCATGACACACAACATTGCTGTATATCCTGCAGTGCCGACACCCATCGCCTGAAGCGCCGTCAGGCCTTTGGGCATGGGGATCAGCCAATTGGCCGAAAGTCGGGCACGGCCTGCATAGGCACCCCAATGAGTCTCGCCCACGCCAAACCCGTTCAGCAGAACTTTATCGCCTTCACTGAAAGTCGGGCTTTCAGATGACGTAACCGTTCCAACAAGGTCAATGCCAGGAACCATTGGCCAATGACGTACAACAGGGCTTTTGCCTGTTATGGCAAGGCCATCCTTATAGTTTACGGTTGTGGCCTCAACAGCGACGGTCACATCACCTTCCATCAGGTCCATATCTGTAAGCTCAACAATATTGACGCTTTGTTTCTTGTCTTCGTCTCGTGAAACGAGAATGGCCTTGAATGTTTCAGACATGGTGGTCTCCTTGTGGTCTCGGTCATGCGCCGGATTTGGGTTTGTTCAACTCTCGAAACCCGGAGAGGATTTCGTCTAATATAATTGCTGCGGCACCGACAGATATAAAGCTGTCGGCCAAATTGAAAATAGCAAACGACCAAGTATCTGTATGAACCATGATAAAATCTACGACATGGCCGAGAAATACCCTATCAAACAAATTGCCAATTGCTCCACCAAACACCAGAGCAAATCCAAGCTGGGAAAGCCAGCGCTCCCGCAGTGTGTGTTGCCATAGCCACAGAACGAAAATGATGATGAGAACCGTAATTCCAACCAGAACCCAATCATTCAAAAAAGATAGAAATGAGAAGGCGATGCCTTCATTCCAGGTTCGATACCAGGATAAAAACGGGATAACAGGGACAGGTTGTTCGAAAGGAAGCGACGATTCCACCCAGCTTTTAACGGCTAAATCCGAACCAATTGCCAATGCTGAAATTAGCCCTGCCGTCCGCCGCCTCATTTGGTATCTGCCTTTTTTTCAAAACTGTTAGCGAACGAATGAGTTTCTAGCGTAAGGGATGAGCGGCGAATTTCAAACAACATAACGCCTGTGGCTATCGCCAGATTGAGCGAATCTGCCTTGCCTGCCATCGGGATGATAACAACATCATCACATGTTTCTGCCAAAGCATCGGTCAATCCCTGCTGCTCATTACCCATCAAGAGCAGCGTTGGAGATGCTTGCCAATCGATTTTTCGATAGTCGGCAGCACCTTCCAGATGCGTCCCGGCGATGCGTCCCTTGAAGGTTTTGCGCCATTCCAAAAACTCACTTTCACTCATGCGTGCCATGGGCACATGAAAAACAGACCCCATGGTCGCCCGCGTGGCTTCAATGGAAAATGGATCCGTTGTCTCGCCAATCAGCAAAATTCCTTTAACTCCAACCGCATCACAGGTTCTTAATATGGTTCCAAGATTACCCGGATCGCGAACCCTGTCGAGGGCCACGATAACGTCCGAATTTGATTTGGTCTTTTGGGCGATTTCATCGACATTTGACCATGATTGATGAAACACCCCGATGATGGTTTGCGGATTATCCCGCCGCGAAATAGCCGTAAGTACCTTGTCATTCACCTCAAGAATATCTGCGCCTTTTGCTCTGCACCGGGCGGCGATCTCTGCCAGGCCCTTTTGGCCCAGGGTATTTTTCGAATAAATCAGGGTTTTGATCTTCCAACCCGTTTCGAGCGCGTCGGCAACAAGTTTCAATCCCTCAGCAATAAACAAACCGCTCGCATCACGGTTCTTTTTAAGAAACAATCCCTTGATGTCTTTAACAATTGGATTGGCTGTCGAGTTGATTTCCTTTACTCGGCCACCCGACTGATCCTGCCCCCCGAAGTCACTCATGCTTTCGTCCACCTTGAGAACATCGAGGTTGAAATCCGGCGATCGGAATCCTCAGTCAATATGGTCAATTCGCCCGATTCCAACCTCCCGCCAATATCTCCAAATACCTCCTGCATCAGCTCATGAATACTCAGAAAAGACGCGCGAATGGTATACGCAGTCAAAACGGTAAAAAGCGGCTTGTCTGACATAAGTTCACGGCAAAGATCGACCATATAGGGAAGGTCCTCGAACATTTGCCAAACTTCCCCTTTGGGGCCGCGTCCATAGGCTGGCGGGTCCAGCAAAATGCCATCATAGGTATTGCCGCGTCTTGCCTCACGCTCGCAGAATTTGACCGCATCATCGCAAATCCAGCGGATAGGTTTATCTGACAATCCGGCTAACTCCTGATTTTCCCTCGCCCAGCCGATAGCCTTTTTCGAGGCGTCAACATGGGTCACATGAGCGCCCGCTCGAGCCGCAACTAAAGACGCAACGCCTGTATACCCGAACAGATTAAGAATTCTTGGCTGGCTTCCCGTATCAGATTTTGCCTGTTCCAACTGATCAGCCATGGCACGCCAATGAGCAGCCTGCTCTGGAAACACGCCGGTATGGCGAAACGAAGTGAAACGTCCCCAAAAGGCCATTCCTTCCCATTTCATCGGAAAAATTTCCTTCAAATCTCCGCGCGGAAACTGCCATCGACCAAGGCCTTCCTCATCCGTATCTCCAGTGAAAACCGCATCAACATTTTCCCAGTCGCTTGGCGAAAGAGACGGCTGCCAAATTGCCTGACCTTCCGGACGAACGATCTTCAAACTGCCATAACGCTCCAGCTTCAAGCCATTGCCGGAATCAAGCAAGGCATAATCTTGATCAGGGTACGTAGTCAGGAGTGTTCCAATCGTTTCAGGCAAGCGCACACGCGCAGGAAGTCGGCGAGGTGGCCTGGTTGAAATCTCAGGCTTTTCCGGAGGCTTGAAAAATTGCTCAGAATTGCGGTTTGGATTGGACGGTCTTTTTGCCTTTGGAACACTTTTTGCAAACTGATCTTTCGCAGTTTTTCTGAATGTCGAACTCCCATCACCCGGCTTACTGCGAGCGTTTTGCGAAACTGCATCCTTGGCAGGTCTTTTATTTCTAGCCATTGGGAACCTTTAACCGGGCGAAAATACTCTTTTGTCTTGGCTATTTGCTTACAAGAGTTTGCCTCGGGATTAAACCGTAAAGAATGCCTTGATCGCAGCATTGAGTGTTTCAAAATGGGGTTGATCAGTGAGCTAACCCAAAGTAAGCTCTTAAGACTGTTACAATTGGGAGAATAAAATGGCGACTGCATTTCGGGAAAATTACGGCAGTGTGTTTTTCACTGGTCTATTAATCTGTTTGGTTATGGCTGTAATCGTTTACATGATTGGCTAACGAGCACTATTTCAAACATACAAAGCCGGCTAGCGAGATGCAAAGGCGGCCTTTTTTGTCTTGAAAATCAGGCGGCGCGTTCTGAAGCAGGTAGCGCTGCCAGTTCAGGATGCAATTCAACAGCCAGCTCTTCAGCGCGTTTTTTCTGGGATTCAGCTTCGCTTTGCCATTTCACTGCATCGGTATGTTCTTTGCGGGCAGCCTTGCGGTGTTTACCCTGCTTGATCCAGGTTGCAATGCTGCCGATCACCATACCCAGCAATACTGCGCAAAACAGAAACACAAAGAACGGCATCGAGAATGCAAAAGCCGGATCAACTGAATTAAACGGATCAAGGCTCATTTGCACAGACTGCCGATTGGCAACCGACAAGACGATCAGCACAATTGCAACCGGCAAAGCAATGAATAGGAAAGTCAGTTTACGCATCATGGCAATCGTTCCAAAATCCACAGATTAGTTGTTCAGACGTTCACGCAGCTCTTTACCTGTTTTAAAAAACGGAACCCATTTTTCCTCAACAGAGACTTTTTCTCCTGTGCGTGGATTACGTCCCTGACGAGGCTGGCGGTTTTTCACTGAAAACGCACCGAAACCACGAAGCTCTACCCGGTCACCTTGAGCCAAAGCATTGGTGATTTCGCCGAGTATTGCGTTGACGATGTTTTCAACATCTCGCTGATACAGATGTGGATTTTTGTCCGCAATTTGCTGAACAAGTTCTGATTTAATCATGGGTCTGGTTTCCTGCTTTCAGAGTCATTTTTCATCACCGCCATCAATCTGCAACATTGAAATCAAACCGTCAAGAAATAGACGTTGGGGAAGCGCCTCTTTCATTGCTTCAATCGATTGCCCTGCCGGGTCCAAGCCCATGGCATTTGCAATCCATTTGATGCCTGTATTGCCGATACCGGCGGGATTGGTGAACAAACTATCGGAAGGGCGAACCGGCTTCCAAGTCAAGACCTCAAGATCATCCGACAGTTCTTTTTCGGCAACCAGCCATTCCTTTGCGGTATCCTGATCGCCGATTGCATCGATAAGACCGTTCTCAAGACCTTGCGAGCCTGTGAAGATGCTGCCATCTGCAAGTTGACGTGCCTTGAAATCACTGAAGCCACGGCGTTCTGCGACGATACCCACAAACCAATTATAGGTATCCTGCACCAGGCGATCGATCATGGCTTTGGCTTCGGGTGTGGTTTCATGGAAAGGGGACGGCTCGGCTTTTAGCGGTGCGGATTTGATCTCATTGACCTCGACACCAATCTTTTCCAGCAAGCCAGAGACTTGTCCATATTGGAATATCACCCCGATAGAGCCAACGATGGAAGACCGGCGCGCTACAATATGATCTGAAGCTGCGGCGATCATATAACCGGCAGAAGCCGCCAAAGTTCCAACGGAAGTTACAACCGGCTTTTCTTTAGCCAAGGCCAAAACAGCTTCATAAATTGCTTCACCGCCAACGGTTGATCCACCGGGCGATGAAATATCAAGGATCACCGCCTTGACCTGATCTTCGTCTTTCAAATCATCAAGCAGGTCCAGCAAAGGCTTGTCATTGGTAATCACGCCGGAGATCGAAACCCGGGCAATATGATTGGATTGTTTTTTACCGAAACTTTCAAACACTCCGGCCGCAGAAAGCAGACCAATAACAACGGCTATCAACAGCAACAGGGAGATAATTCGCCAGAAAGTTACCCGCCGCTTCATTCTTCGACGATCAATAATTTGGTCTGGTGTCATGAGAACTGCCATTGCTGAATTGCGTGTTGAACTCGACTATCAACAAAATGAGAAATCAGCAAGGCAAACGAGTAAAGCTGCGACTTAATTTTCCGAACGCAAATCCCAATCGGCCACTTCGATTGGCAAGGCGTTTCCTGCGGTTTCTCCGTTTTCGGTCTTCATCTCAACACTCGCATGGACCGCAGCAGGCGTATAACGCAGCAGGCAATTATACAATGACATATCACCCGGATTTGCCTGAAATTTTGCCATTAAAATTTCAAAATTTCTTCTTTGAGGATCTGATTGCATCATGTCACCCATCAACACGTCATGATAATTATTGCCTTCGCGGTCTTTGATGTTTTGGAGAGTGTCAATTATTTTACGCGTATCGTATTTGATTGCAGGGTCTGTCGCTACAAAGGTGATGTCAGCGACGTAGCTCTTGAAGCGTCCCTCGATAGATTGCTGGAAAACTTCCTGGACACAGGGTCCCATCGCGTCATGAAACTGATTGCGCGCAGCTACCCGATCAGTAATTCGCAATTGCTCGAAGGCACTGCGAGCGACGCGGTCTTCCGGTGCTGTGTAATAATTCCAGTAATAATATAATGTTCCGGAAAACAACGTACTTATGACGAGGGCCAGCAAGCCAAAGTCGGTTATTTTTGCGATCCATTTTTTCATTTCAATACCCCACAATATGATTTTCCATGATCGTGAAATCGAGTTTCAAAAAGATGAATCGGCAAGAAAAAACCCGCCTCGAAAACGAAGCGGGTTCTTTTATTCTTAATATTGAATGAAGATCTTAGTCTTCTTCTTTTTTCTTCAAGGCTGCACCAAGAATATCGCCGAGAGATGCGCCTGAATCGGATGAACCGAACTGAGCCACTGCCTCTTTTTCATCCGCGATTTCCATAGCTTTGATGGAAACGCCGACTTTGCGGGATTTCTTGTCGAACATTGTGATACGGGCATCAACCTTCTGGCCGACTGAGAAACGCTCAGGGCGCTGCTCATCACGGTCACGGGAAAGGTCCGCACGCTTGATAAAGGAAAGAGCTTCTGAGTCTACGAGTTTGACCTCAAGACCATTGTCTTTAACTTCCAACACTTCACAGGTTACAACAGCGCCTTTTCTCAAGCCGCCTGCATCGGCAGCATCGCCAACCGGATCGCCTGAAAGTTGTTTGATACCAAGAGAGATACGCTCTTTTTCGATATCAACATCCAGCACAACAGCTTCCACTGTATCGCCTTTGTTGTAATCTTCGATCGCTTCTTCACCGGAACGGTTCCAGTCAAGATCAGACAGGTGAACCATGCCGTCTACATCGCCATCAAGGCCAATGAAGAGACCAAATTCGGTCTTGTTCTTGACTTCGCCGGAAACTTTCGCGCCAACAGGGAACTGTGTCGCAAAGCCTTCCCAAGGGTTCTCAAGTGTTTGCTTGAGGCCAAGTGAAATGCGGCGTTTGGATGGATCAACCTCAAGAACCTGAACTTCAACTTCCTGGCTTGTCGCAACGATTTTGCCTGGATGTACGTTTTTCTTGGTCCATGACATTTCTGAAACGTGGATCAGGCCTTCAATGCCTGGCTCGATTTCAACAAATGCACCATAATCAGTGATGTTGGTCACGCGGCCGGTGATTTTTGCATCGACCGGATATTTCGCATCGATTGAATCCCAAGGATCGCTCTCAAGCTGCTTCATGCCGAGAGAGATACGATGTGTATCCTGATTCACGCGAATGATCTGAACTTTTACAGTCTGGCCGATCTGAAGGATTTCAGATGGATGGTTGACGCGGCGCCAAGCCATATCTGTAACGTGAAGCAGGCCATCAATGCCGCCGAGATCAACAAACGCACCATAATCGGTAACGTTTTTAACAACACCTTCAACGACCTGACCTTCTTCAAGATTCTGGACGATTTCTGAACGCTGCTCTGCACGGCTCTCTTCAAGGATTGTACGACGTGAAACAACGATGTTGCCACGGCGACGGTCCATTTTCAGAATTTCGAAAGGCTGCGGATTGTTCATCAATGGAGTCACATCGCGCACCGGGCGGATGTCAACTTGTGAACGTGGAAGGAAGGCAACAGCGCCATCAAGGTCAACTGTAAAGCCGCCTTTGACCTGATTGAAGATAACGCCTTCAACTTTTTCTTTTGCTTCAAATTTCTTCTCGAGGCGGATCCAGCTCTCTTCACGGCGAGCTTTCTCGCGTGACAGCATTGCTTCGCCCATAGCGTTTTCAACGCGCTCGATGTAAACTTCGACTTCATCGCCAACTTTCAGCGACCCGTCTTTGGCCATTGCGCCGAATTCCTTCAAAGGAACACGACCTTCAACTTTCAGGCCTACGTCAATCACGGCAAGATCTTTTTCAATTGCAGTGATAATACCTTTTACAACACTGCCTTCAACGACATCGTGTGTTTCAAAAGATTCGTTTAGAAGAGCTTCAAACTCTTCCATTGTTGGGTTCATATTGTTCATAAAAGCTCCTGAACAGGGTGTCTCAACAGACTTTCCCTGCCTGCGCCGTGGTTAGTGTTTCAAGCGTTTTTTTCAGAACCTTGCCTTGGAAAGGCAATAAAGTGTTGGCGCTGGTTCATCAAAAACAGGTTTTTGCCTTTCGACGATAACAAACTTAAAAAAACAAAAAGCCGCCGCAGAGCTCATTTGAACTCTGCAAAAGCTTGATCTTTCAAGAATTTGAGCCGTTTAAAGGCTTATTCCTTGGTTTTAGCCTGTTTAACGAGGTCTAAAGCTGTCTGGAATGCGGTTTCTATATCCATTTTGGTCGTATCAATCAAGTGCGCATCGTCAGCTTGTTTCAATGGCGAATCCGAGCGGGCTGAATCGCGTTCGTCCCGGCGTTGAATATCCGCTGAAATTTCACCAAGATCAGCAACGCCGCCCTTGTTGATGATTTCGTCAAACCGGCGATGGGCACGAACCGAGGTTGAGGCGGTAATGAACAGTTTCACACTGGCATCGGGGCAAACCACCGTGCCAATGTCCCTTCCGTCCAAAACTGCGCCTTTGCCGGACTTGGCGAATTTCTTTTGTGCTTCCACCAGCACAGAGCGCACCTTGCTCATCACGGCCACCTTGGACGCAGCTTCGCCTATTTCATGAGCCGATAATATGTCCTTATCCAGCGAACCTAGATCAAGATTGGCCGCCACTTCTGCCGCCAGTTCTTCATTGTCTAGGGGCAAGCCCACTTGCAACAATGCATGACCAACGGCGCGATAGGTTAGGCCCGTATCCAAATGCGGCAAATTGAAATGGACCGCCAGTTTGCGGGCAAGCGTACCTTTTCCTGAAGCAGCTGGGCCGTCTATGGCGATGATGAGG
>JBAUHS010000115.1:0-4941 GCA_049680405.1 Salaquimonas sp.
GTTCGTATCTGCGAATGCAGACGTTGGTTCTGGATGCAGCATTGGTAACAATGGGCTCCAAGCAGACTTAGACGACTTTCGATTAGCGTTGATATCCGCCCCCTAATGCCCCGCACCCAACTGCCCGGTCTTGATGTCATAATCGACCGCGATGCCGTAGTCCGGATCATCGTCTGAATCGACCATCAGCTGCCCGGCACGATTGAGCAATTTGTGGCAATCCCGGGACAAATGACGCAGCTGGATTTGCTTGCCGGCCTTTTCATATTTCATCGCCAGATCTTCAACTGCCTGCAAGGCCGATTGATCCGCAACGCGGCTGTTCATGAAGTCGACGACGATCAGGTCCGGGTCAGTTTCTGGCTTGAACAATTCGGAAAATCCATCCGTTGAACCAAAGAAAAGCGGCCCTTCAATCTGGTAGACCTTTGCGCCTTCCGGCGTGGTGTGAATATTGGCATGAATGCGTTTTGCGTTTTCCCACGAATATGCCAGCGCCGAGACAATCACACCCACCACCACGGCAACAGCCAAATCCGCATAAACCGTTACGCCCGTAACCAGGATGATCACGAATGCATCGGTTAGCGGAATGCGGGACATGATTTTCAGACTTTGCCAGGCAAAGGTTCCGATCACCACCATGAACATGACACCGACAAGGGCGGCGAGCGGAATTTGTTCAATCAGACTTGAGGCAAACAGAATAAAGACCAGCAGAAACAGCGCCGCTGATATGCCTGAAAGGCGCGTGCGCCCGCCGGATTTCACATTGATCATCGACTGGCCGATCATCGCGCAACCGCCCATGCCGCCAAAAAATCCGGTGACCGTATTGGCAACGCCCTGGGCCACACATTCCTTTGATGCGCCTTCTTTTTGGCCGGTGATCTCACCCACCAGATTGAGCGTCAAAAGACTTTCGATCAATCCGATCGCCGCAAGGATCACCGCATAAGGAAGGATGATCTGGAGGGTTTCAAAATTCATCGGAACCATTGGAATGGCAAATTCCGGCAGTCCTCCGGCAATCGACGCCATATCGCCGACACGCGGCACATCAATGCCAAAGAAGATGACAACGGCCGCTATGATGCCAATCCCGGCAAGCGGCGCCGGAATGAAATTGGTAAGGCGCGGCATCGCCCAGATGATCATCATGGTTGCAGCCACCAGCGAAAGCGTGACAACCAGTTGCCAGCCACCCATCCAGCTTTGAACGCCGCTGGCATCAGTGATTTGAAACTGGGTTAGTTGCGCTAGAAAAATGACAATAGCCAAACCATTCACAAAGCCGAGCATCACCGGATGCGGCACAAGACGGATAAATTTGCCAAGGTGAAATACCCCGGCCAATATCTGCAAAATCCCCATGAGAACAACCGTTGCGAAAAGATATTGAACACCATGTTCAGCAACCAGCGCCACCATCACGACGGCAAGAGCGCCTGTTGCGCCGGAAATCATGCCGGGACGCCCGCCAATCAGTGCTGTAATCAATCCGACGATGAAGGCTGCATAAAGCCCGACAAGCGGGTGCACCCCGGCCACAAAGGAAAACGCGACCGCTTCCGGCACTAGCGCCAGCGCAACCGTAAGGCCGGACAAAAGCTCCGTCTTGATTCTATCGGGCGTGAGCGCCGGAGTTTCTTTCGAGCGGATTTTCGAAAAAGAAAGTCGCTCGGCAAAAGCCGCAAGGGTTGGCTTGACCATGTCGGATACCTATTCTGGATTTTTTATTTGCGGTGAACACACTGCAGCATTGCAGTTGCCCGCGCTTGGTTAGCTTGGCTTCTAGGACATTCAAAAGAAAATGGAAACCGCAAACTTCCGCAACACTGCCATGCAATGTGGGCAACGGTTACAGATCAAGTTGCCCTTCAATGAGGAATTGCGTCTTGCCGCCGAAAGGGATTGTGTCATCGGTAAAACGGGAGACCTGAATTTTTCCCTTCCGCCCGATGCATACACCTTGTGACACGGTCATCGCAGCAGGCAAATCTCCTGTAGCAATATCACTCATCTGCTGTCCTTCAAATCAATCCAGGGGGCATTTTTAGCTGCTATTTTGAGTTCTACCAAGGCAACTTCGAGCAGTTCCTTTGGTTTGTTTTCCGTCCAGACCGCAAAAGCGGGAAATGGAAAACTGGGGCTGTTTTTCACAAAATGCAATTTACCAGCTGCCACAAAGTCATCGGCAATCCGATAAGGCACAAAAGAAGTTTTGTTATTCTCGATCAGGAATTGAGGCATGGCCGCGCCCAATTGCATCATGATTTGTGGAGGTTTTTTCCCCGGATACCATCGCGCATGGGCCATGGAAAATTCCGGCCCCCAATTGGCATAAACATAGTCCTCGCCCAAAACGCCGTCATGGTCTTTATCAGAACTCACCAAGACCAGGCGATCATCCATGATGTGCTCAACCTTGAAGCCCTGGCGCATTTCCGGATTGTATAAAACCGCAATATCCAACATCCCGCGCAACAAAAGATTGGAAAGATTGCGCGGCTCACCAATCTGAAAATTGAACGCCGTTTGCGGAAGCTTTTTGCTGATCTCAACCAGCCAATGAGATGAAAGCTCTGGCCAAAGACTGTCCTGACAGCCAAGCGCTAAGGAACTTGCAAATCCATCCGGCAAAGACACCTGATAAATCGCCTCATCCCACACTTGCAGCAGCGAGCGGGCATAATTCTCAAACTTCTCACCGTTATGAGTGAGCTTGACCCCGCTTTTCGACCGCTCGAACAAACGCTGCCCCAATTGATCCTCCAGCTTTTGAATTCTGAGGCTAATCGCCGACTGGGTCACAAACAAACGCTCGCCCGCCTCAATGAAGCTCTCCGTCGCAACCACCGTCATGAATGTTTTGAGAAGTACATTATCCATTGCCAAGCCCGTACAATTTTCCATACATAATAGATAATCATAACAAATATAATTATTATTCGTTTTTCATATATAATGCAATATGCGACAAGTCGTCCAGACACTTGCGAAGGTGTCTACCGTTCCTGACTAGTTAAAACGAATTGAAGGGGCAATATGTTTCAATTCGTTTGTCGCTCCGCTCCCGCAAGTGTTGAGTGACACTGGTCAGGAACTCAATTAACAAGGGGGTCGGGAAAATGCGGGTTTTCCTGAATTTCCAAACGCTCGAAAGGATATACTATGAGCAAAAGAGATGATTTGATTGCGAAATATGCTTCTGATTTGAAAGAAAAATGCGGCATGACACCAGATATGGCGCTATTGACCAAAGTCACAATCGGCTGCGGACCATCTATCTACAATGCGGATGCCTCAACCGTTTCCGGTACCGATGCTTCAGAACTTGAAACCGTTAAAAACAACTTTCTGATCAAGAAACTCGGCCTTGCCAACAATGCTGATCTTGATACAGCCATTGCCAGCGTTATGGAAATTTATGGCAAATCCAACCGCAACAAATATCGCGCGGTTGTTTACTACATGCTGACAAAACACTTCAAAAAAGAAGCTGTTTACGGCTAATCAGCGGTACGATATCGCTCGAAAATTTCAAGGTCTGGGCCTGGTTCAGGTTCAGACCTTGATGTCACTCAACGATCAACCGGTTTGATCTAGAGGAAATCTCCAGAATTACGGGCCAAATTCACAAGTGAGCACGAATGCTAAAAAATGTAACACAATACATTGATCGGATTGTAGCGGCCGGAAAATCAGAGGCAAAATACAGCGATCAGGAAATTGCAGAAGCAATTGCCTCCATTTTCAAACAAATGGTAATCGCCGACGGCATTGTGAAAAAAGAAGAGATTTCCACTGCTATAGAGCAACTCGTATCTCATTATGGCTATCTGGAAACAGGTGAAAACGCTCCAACCATAACCGAGAAATTTGGCGACGCAGACAATGAGTCTCTGTTTGCCATCGCCACCGTCATCAACACATCCCTGTCCCAAACCCAGCGTAAGCAATTGAAAATGCAATTGGTAGCGACCGCTTTAAGCGACAAGGAATTTCATCCCTATGAACAGGATTTCATGGAACTGGTCGATAAGCTGATAAAGAATTGATCTTGCTGCCTCAATGGAAATCTGAGAAAGCTCGGCTATTCTACGAGCCACGCTCCTGCCTGTTTAACTAAATTTGCTGAATGCAAACTGAGGTATGACCTGCATTGATAAACCCAAGCTGCTTGGCCGCAGCTTTGGATACGTCAACAATCCGCCCTTTGACAAAAGGGCCACGATCATTGATCCGCACAATCACGCTTCTGCCATTGCGCTTGTTTGTAACCCGAACTTTCGTGCCGAACTTCAAGCTGCGATGCGCTGCAGTCATGGCAGAAGGGTTCATCCGCTCGCCTGAAGCCGTCTTGGAATTGAGCGCATACCAGGAGGCTTTACCGCATGAAGATGCTGCTTCGGCGTCGCTGCCGACCATGCTGACAACAGCCAGTGTTGTACCAGCGACCAAAAGGCCAGCTACCAAAAGATTTTTCATATTCGCCCCGAATGCATGTCTGGTTGTTTCTGGGCGTCCAATGAAGACCAAACATGGCCAATTTGTGGTTGTGGGCATTTATCCTTTTGCCTTGCCAAAACTATTCGCCTTGCTAATCTCTCGAGAAATACAGCCCCCCTGTTTCCCCATCAGAGGATTTTTACAGGCAATACCATGAACATCCCTGAAGATAATACAGCCAGACGAAGCGGCGGACGGGCCCAGCGCCATGTCAAACGGGCGGCAAAACCGGTCTTTGATCCCTGCCCGCCCGGGCAAATCGGTGGCGCTTACAAACCGCTTTCTGACTCTGACCTTGAAAGCATTTTCGATACTGCGCTCAAACTGCTTTCTGATCTTGGTATGGGCGAGGTTCCGGCCCGGCTTCACCGAGACCTTTTGAAAGCTGGTGCAACAGCCAACGAAAATGGCCGGATCCTTTTCCCCCGC
>JBAUHS010000116.1:0-2908 GCA_049680405.1 Salaquimonas sp.
AAATTGGAGGTTGATTCTAACATAATGGGAAAATCTTGAACGCGTTCAAGATGATTTGCAAATGCCACTAAACGATCTTAATCCACCTGATTGTACTCCTAAAAATCATAGGCGCACAAAAAAACTCAACATATACAGAAAATATGCTACTGAGGTGGCAGAATCGATTCCATTGGGGATTCGGACTTTTACGGAATATTGCATGAGCGGCAATTTGGAACAATTCCTCAACGAACTTTCAAGGGGTTTGGAGCGGACCATGGTGGCGGTCAACAAGGAGTTGACGTTGCGCAATCGCATTCAGCGCTCATGGTCTATGCGGCAATGCGCTCGCTTCTTGAATGTTAGTTATCAGTATCTCACAAAATTTGCGAATGGGAGCGATGATTTTCCAAAGGGCAGTTATGTTGGTAGAGAGCGTGTATTTACGTTGCCGGAGTTAATGCATATTCGAGCCTTACTCGCTGCGAACGCTAAGAAGCCTTATGATTATCTAGCCTGGCGAAAACCCGGCTCCCCTCTTCCTGTCATTTCATTCGCAAGCCAGAAAGGCGGTACAGCCAAGTCGCTGACGGCCGCGCATTTCGCACAATACTTAAGTTTGCACTACGGTATGCGCGTTGGTGTTATGGACGCAGATCCACAAAGCACGATTACGCTTTATTTTGTGGGTGGCGAAGGATTGCCGTCTATGCCTGACGAAAATACTGCAACGATGGTGGATTTTGCCGGCTTGTACCAAACGGACGAAGGGCAACCGTTTACTGAGCATCCCCCAGAAGTGTTGGATAGTTTTCTTCTTAAGACCTCGTGGCCTGGATTGAGGTTGTTGCCAGCTCACGGAGACACATCCGAAGGTGAGATTCAAATTGCGCGCCTAGTGAGAGAGAACCCAACTGGTAAAAGTTTCTATCGCTATCTTAGGGATTCAGTTGAACGCTGGCGCGATCACTATGTCCCGGTTACTTCTCCGGATCAACTTGTTGTCGATGGTAAAGTGGATGCAGCGAAGCTTGACAAAGCACTTGTTGAAACGCTCGACTGCATCATCATCGATTATCAGCCTGCACTAACGCTGTTTCAGTTAAACAATGTCATCGCGTCAACTTCTCTAGTCATTCCGCAAACCATGAAAGGTTTCGACATCGCCACCTTGTCAACTTTTGTCAATGGTTTGCTGGGAATGCTAAAACACATTCTTGCCCATGAGCGTATTGAGATTGGTTCGGGTGCAAATATGCTTCTGCCGACTATCGTACAAAGGACGAATGAGCAGGATTTAAATCAGGTCAGCAATCTTCTGGAAAACTGCCCGGGTGAAGTTCTGCCGGTTTTTTACATGCGTTCTGATGCAATTGCCAATGCGTCTGATGTTTATCAATCGGTCTACGAGTATGAACCAAATACGCCTGGGAAAAGAAAAGGGATCAATCGGTTCATTAACAATGCTGACGCAGTAAATGATGCAATTGTTTCTCGAATTTGGCCAGGACGTGGGCGGGGATATTCCGAAAGTTGGATGGATAATTTTTATGAAGATGATAGCGGGGAAACGAAATGAAGCGAAGCATACCCCGTTCTATTTTGAGCAAAGGCAATCGTTCAGATGTCGATGAGTCGGTCACGGAGTATCAATCAAGTGATCCTGCACCAATCAATAGTGAACAAAAAGCTGAGCTATCCAGAAAAGCAGCTGACCTGCCTAAAGTAGGCGGTGCAGGCAGCGCGTGGAATTCTGGCGCGTTGGCACAGGCACAAGCTGGGCTTAAACAAACCCGAGGGCAGATTGCAGATGACATTCTTAACGGTCGTCATGAGGTTAGGCTGGCTGTAAACCAAATTTCAGATCCGCTAGGGAGTGACCGGCGTGCTGATTGGAGAAATCAGGAAGCATTTAAGACTCTTAAAGCCAGTATTGAGACGAACGGACAAGATACACCCATTTTAGTGTGGCCTAAGGATCCAAATTGGCATCCAGATGGAATTAATCCGGAAAATGTTGATGGTGTTGAGTTTGTTTTGCTTACGGGCAGGAGGAGGCATGCGGTAGCTGCGGAATTAGGTTTGCCTTTGCGCGCAACCTTAGCGCCTCCAGGAGATCGCGATGCCGACACCAGTAGGTTCTCAATGCTTTTCCTTCGTTTCCGTGAGAATGAAGAGCGAGAAAATTTGGGCGCGTTTGAACGCCTTCTGTCTATCGGAGAGATGTACGAATCTTTACGCGAAGCAAAAGAAGGTAGTGGTCTTACGGCTGTTTCATTTGCTGATCGTATTGGCGTTCACGAAAGTATTATCTCGCGCGGAAGAACAGTTTTTAAAGCGAGAGAGCAAATCTTGAATGCGTTCAAGAACGCTTATGAGATGAGTTTTGCTGAGCTGCAAAAAGCGATTGCATCTCTCGATAGCAACAAGGCGACCAAAGATACTAAGCCAGCACCGTCAAAGAAGTTGACCGTGAAGCGCAAGATAGGCACGCGTAATCTGATTGTGACTTCCAATGCTGGAAAACTTGCAGTCAGTGCTTCGGGACTGAAGTTAGGCAAACTGGAATTGGAACAATTGAGCGAACTTATCGCTGAGTTCCTTACTAAAACAGGGGCTGATTAAACATCCACTTAAAATCAACTTTGACCGGATGATGGTTAGCTCGACTGAAACAAAAACACCTGAAAGGAATTCACTTGATTTAACGGCAAAAGAAAAGCCCCCAAACCGCGCAGGCTGAGAGCTCATCTAATTAGTGTCGCAACTTCTAGATACCTCTCTCGCGAATCAGTGTCAACGAAAATCATGATTTTCGGTGAAAGGGATTCTTTTGCCTTCATTCTAACGATGGAGGTCTAACAAATATCATGACAAACAATGGTTGGCGCAAGCCGACACCGGGACTTGTACAAGCTGAAAAGCA
>JBAUHS010000117.1:0-28313 GCA_049680405.1 Salaquimonas sp.
ATCGTTTCAGATCGTCCAGTGAATGGTGGTCAGGTTTCGCTTGATGTCAATGTGACCAATATCAAACGCTCCAAGGTAGATATTGTAAATTACGATACCGGCGTTGGGTTAACTGATACAAATGAGCGCTATCACGGTCTTGCGGGCAATTACACCAGAGCCAGTGTCGAGACCGAGTGGAAAGCTTCCACCATCGCCAATGGCGCGATGATTACAGCTTCCTTAAGCGGTCGCGCTGATGCGATGTTTGTGAATACCGATGATATCGGCACAGAATATAATCCGCTTACCAGCAATGAAGATATCATTCGCGGCATGCCTGCGGGTATGTTGGAAATCCGTTATCCGATGGTTGCCAGTGTCGGAATGAGTTCACATATTTTCGAGCCAATTGCGCAAATTATCGTTCGCCCTGATGAGACCCATATCGGCGAATTCCCGAATGAGGATGCGCAGAGTGTTGTTTTTGACGCAACCAATCTGTTCGAACGGGACAAATTCTCTGGCTATGACCGGGTTGAAGGCGGAACGCGGGCCAATGTCGGCTTTCGTTACTCCACCAGCTTTGACAATGGCGCCAGCATCAATTTCGTGGCTGGTCAGTCCTTCCATCTTGCGGGTAAAAACTCATTTGCCGAACGTGATCTTGTCAATGCCGGATTGGAATCAGGTCTTGAAACCGATCGTTCTGACTATGTCGCGGGGCTTGATCTCAACACAGGTACGGGCCTGACCGTTGGGTTGTCGGGACGTTTTGACGAAAAAGACGCAGAGTTGCGCCGCGGTGAAGCAGGCATTCGCTATGTTGATCCAAATGTCGCCTTGAGCGCATCCTACATCTTTACAGATGACCAACCCAATTATGGCCTCAATGATGAACGCCATGAAATCAAAGGCGCGGCCAGTTTACGGGTTACCGATTATGTCCGTCTGTTTGGCAGTGCATCCTTTGATATTCAAAATGACGAACTGTTTAGCCGGAGCATTGGCGTTTCTTACGATGACAGCTGCTTCTCACTCTCTGTTGCTTATAATCAGTCTGACGATCGATATGATGGTTCGACAATCGAAGAATCATTGACCTTCAGAATCGGATTTAGAACCATTGGAGAAACTGAATATAAACGTACTCTTTATGATGCTAATGATTTTTAAACTTCGACTGCGTTGTTTCAGGTCACAGTTTTGCCAGATCCTGCAGTAAAGTGTCGTTGAAGTTTAAATCCGCCAATGCACTCAGATATTCCAGGGCAGACCATTGAAGACTCTTATAAAAATCGAACTTGAAAAAAGCCTGCCGTGTAAATCGCAGCGGGGTCTCCGATTAACCGGAATGGCATCGGGCGCTATTGCTTTGGCGCTATTGCTGTCTGCTTGCAACACTCCCACAAAAGCGGTCGAATCTGCAGCACAGTTGGAACAGGCCGAAGCAACTGCTGAACAAGAAGCTGAGGCCGAGCTCAAATCGAATGTCATTCGTCAAAAGTCAACAGTAACAAAAAAAGGCACCAATATCAGTGCCATTGTAAACGGTCAGGCAATTACCAATTATGATGTTCAGCGGCGGGTAGCATTTCTAAAGCTCCGCCGGGTCTCCGGCAATCGCAATGACAAAGCGCTGGAAGAACTGGTTGAACAAAATCTGAAACTTCAGGAAGCCAACCTGCGAGGAACGCGCGCGAGCGACACTCAGGTTGATGGCGCTTTTGCGAATTTTGCCAAATCCAACCGGATGTCTACAAACCAATTGGGCACCATGTTGGGGCAGTCCGGCGTTAGCATTGGACATTTCAAGGAGTTTATTCGCGGTCAGATGAGTTGGTCACGAACCGTTCAGGGCAAGTTCCGGTCTGACACCGTCAGCAAAAGCACCTCCGATGCTATTTTCCAAATCCGTAAAGAAGGCGGAGAAAAGCCAACGTCCAATGAGTATCTTCTGGAACAGACCATTTTTGTCGTCCCAGCTGGAAGCTCGAAAAGTGTGATTAGTCAAAGGCGGACTGAGGCGCTGGCCTTTAAAAGCACTTTCACAAAATGTGGAGAGACCATCACCAAAGCTGCCGGATTGCGCGACGTGACTGTGCGTACGCTTCCACGTTCTTTGGAACTTCAATTGCCGCCAAATTGGAAAGATGAAATCTCCAAGCTGGACGAAGGACAAACAACCAAGATCCAAAACACCGATAAGGGCGTGGAATTCATTGCCGTATGTTCGAAGAAGCTCGTATCCGATGACAATGTAGCCATAGTGACCAATCAGCAGAGTGAATTTGATAAGTTCAACGAGTCCAGCGACCAGGCCGGAGCAGATTATCTTGCTGAGTTAAAATCCAAAGCAAAAATCATCTATCGCTAATGGACAAATCGACAGCCAAGAATGGGCATATACTCCCTCTGGTTGTCTCCATGGGAGAGCCGGCAGGAATTGGACCGGAAGTCATATTAAAAGCCTGGCAGGCGCGCGAGACGAAGAAGCTGAATCCATTTTTCGTCATCGGTGACGAAAACTTCTTTAATTCCATTCAATCTCAGCTTGGATTGAACGTACCAATCATTTGCTGCACTGTGGACGAAGTTGTCCCAGCCTTTGAAACAGGACTTCCGATTGTTCAGTTGGACGGAGCAGTCACCTCAACTCCCGGCGAACTAAACTCCGCCGATGCTCATCTTGTTTCAAACTCCATCATCCAGGCTGTTGGGTATGTGTTTGAGGGCAAAGCCAGCGGTATTGTTACTGCTCCCATCAATAAGAAAGCCTTGTATGAAAGCGGATTTCAATATCCAGGCCATACGGAATTTCTAGGGGCATTGGCTGAAAAACATATTGGCAAGTCAGTTACGCCGATTATGATGCTGGCAGGGCCGGAGCTTCGAACTATTCCGGTCACCATTCACATTCCGCTTCACGATGTTCCAAAGACACTCACAACACAAATGATCATTGAGACCGGGGAAATCGCTGCCCGTGATCTTGTTGCTAAATTCGGGCTTACCTCCCCTCGCCTTGCAATCACTGGCGTAAATCCTCATGCGGGTGAAGGTGGGACGATGGGTCATGAGGATGCGGATATTATCGCGCCTGCGGTTGCTGCCCTGAAAGCATTGGGAATTGATGCGAGAGGGCCACTGCCAGCCGATACCATGTTCCATAAAACAGCTAGAGAAACCTATGATGTCGCTCTGTGCATGTATCATGACCAGGCTTTGATCCCGGCCAAGACACTTGGATTTGACGATTCGGTAAATGTTACGCTGGGTTTGCCTTTCATTCGCACTTCACCGGACCATGGTACCGCGCTTGATATCGCAGGCAAAGGCATAGCCAATCCGAGCAGCATGATTGCCGCGATCAAAATGGCTGGGGAAATGGCCGAAATACAAACCTTGCGAAATGACCTGTCAGGCCAAGAATCATGAGCGGTCAAATTGATGATCTACCGCCATTGCGCGATGTGCTGGATCGCCATGGATTGATGCCGAAAAAAACTCTCGGGCAGAACTTTCTTCTCGATCTAAACCTGACCGCAAAAATTGCGCGACAAGCCGGACCTTTGAAAGGCTTTGACGTCGTTGAAATCGGACCGGGTCCCGGAGGACTTACGAGAGCAATTCTATCTGAAGGGGCCGAAAGGGTTATCGCTGTGGAACGCGATGATAGGTGTTTGCCTGCCCTCGCGGAGATTTCCGATCACTATCCCGGCAGGCTGCAGATTATCAGCGGAGATGCGCTCAAAGAGCGTTATGATCATCTAATCGAGCGCCCTGCCCGCATTATTGCAAATCTGCCTTATAATGTTGCGACGCCTTTGCTTACCGGATGGTTGTTAAGCGAACCTTGGCCTGCATGGTTTCAATCTATGACACTGATGTTTCAAAAAGAGGTCGCAGAGCGGATTTGCGCAAAACCAGGCAGCAAGGCCTATGGGCGCTTGTCGGTGATCTCACAATGGCGCACGGTCCCACAAATTGCCTTTGATGTGGGGCCTAAAGCGTTCACACCGCCGCCCAAGGTTACCTCATCAGTAGTCGTGCTGGAGCCAATAGCGAGCCCCCTTGCCTGCGAGGCCAAAAAACTGGAGCGCGTGACACAAGCAGCATTTGGCCAAAGACGAAAAATGCTCAGAGCGTCTCTCAAGTCCCTGGGCGGATCGGGGTTATTGGCAAAAGCAGAAATTGACGAAGAACGGCGCGCTGAGACTTTGAGCGTTGAAGAGTTTGTTCGTCTTGCAACGCTGATCTAGGGCCCTGACCCTAGGCTGAGTTCACCAAATCATTTGCAAAGTCATAAAGACCGTGGCGTCGGTCCTGACGAAGGCGTTCAGCGATCAGAATGGATTTCACCTGCTGAAATGCCCGATCAAGATCATCATTGATGACGACAAAATCATATTCGTTCCAATGGGGAATTTCTTCCAAGGCATTGGCAAGGCGTTTTTCGATCACTTCTTGCGCATCTTCAGCCCGGCGAACCAAGCGTCGTTTCAATTCTACCATCGATGGTGGAAGGATGAAGATACTAACGATATCAGCCCGGGCTTTTTCCATTAGCTGTTTTCCGCCCTGCCAATCAATGTCGAAAAGCATGTCCTTGCCGGCGCGCATCGTTTTTTCAACCGGATCACGCGGCGTACCATAAAAATTTCCATGAACCTCGGCGGACTCAAGCAGCGCATCGCTTTCCTGAAGTCGCTTGAAGTCTCTTTCGGTAATGAATTTATAATGTTTGCCTTCGATCTCACTGCCACGCTTGGCGCGGGTTGTGACAGAAACGGACAAGGTCAAATCAGGAAACTCCTCGAGGAGACTTCTAGCGATTGTGGACTTGCCCGCACCCGATGGTGAGGAAAGGACGAGCATTACACCACGCCGCTCAATTTGGTCATTGATGGGGATTGGTGTCATTGCTTTAAACTCTCGAAAGGCACTTGGAAAAATTAGCGAATCTATTGAACATTTTGAACTTGTTCGCGAAACTGATCGATAACGACTTTCATTTCAAGCCCTGCAGTTGTCACGGCAGGCGCATTCGATTTTGAACAGATTGTATTGCATTCCCGATTGAATTCCTGAGAAAGGAAATCGAGCTTGCGGCCAATGGGATCGGATGATCCGAGCAATTCACGAGCCGAATCTACATGCGCTTCCAACCGGTCCAATTCCTCTTGCAAATCCGCCTTCGTCGCAAGGATCGCCGCTTCCTGGTGTAATCGCTGAGGATCGACAGCAGCCGATTGATCCACCAAGCGGGATAATTGCTCTGCCAGCCTAGCCCGGACAGCCTCTGCTGACCGTGAAGGATCGGATTTTATCACATTCTTTAAGACTTCGATCCGGTCGACCTGTTCCAGCAACACTTTGCCAATCGATGTACCTTCGACGGAGCGTGCCTCGGCAAGGGATTTGATCGCAGCTTCAAAACTTTCAACAAGCTTTCTTGTTCTTACATCAATCGCGGCCTCATCTTCGATCTCGTCTTGAAGATCAATAACGCCTTTCATTGCCAGAATACTGTCGAGCGTCGGCATATCGAGGCCTGACCTTTGGGAGGCCTGCATAACGATTTTTACTGCGGCATCAAAGCTTGCTTCGTTCAGCGTCGGAACGGCAACGGCGGTCTGCTTGTCGATATTCAAGCTGATTTGAATATTGCCACGCTTTACATATTTGCCAGCAATAGTCTTCATTTCAGCCTCGGCTTTTTCAAGACCGGATGGCAGGCGAAAGCGAAGATCAAGCGATTTTCCATTTACAGAACGCAGTTCCCAAATCCAACTTGAGGTCTCGTCGCCATCCTCAACCCGCGAAAAGCCGGTCATGCTTTGTATGGTCATATTGCCCCCAAATTGCTGTCTGCCAGAAAGCCTCCTATTGAGAAACTGTTCCTTCAGTTGCAGGTTCCGCGGCGCCTTCGGCCGTTGCCGCTGCTTTATCAGCCTCTTCTTTCATACGCTTTTCAATTGAACGCCAACGCTTCACATTTGCATTATGCTCGTCATAGGTCTTTGCAAATACGTGACCGCCGGTACCATCGGCAACAAAAAACAGATCTTCTGTTCGTGATGGATTTGCCACCGCTTCAAGAGCTGCGCGCCCGGGATTGGCAATTGGTGTCGGAGGCAGGCCGTCAATCGTGTAGGTGTTATACGGCGTTGGCTTATCAATGTCAGAGCGAAGAATTGGCCTGTCGCTTGGCTTGCCAGCGCCGCCAAAAATTCCGTAAATAATGGTTGGGTCTGACTGCAGCCTCATGCCCTGGTTCAAACGGTTGATGAAAACGCTGGCAACCCTCGGCCGCTCATCTGCCTTGGCAGTCTCTTTTTCAACTATTGATGCCAAAATGACCATTTCTTCAGGCGATTTCAGAGGCAGACCGTCAATCCGTTTTTCCCAGATTTGTGCGAGGAACAATTCCTGCTGGCGGCGCATTTGATCCAGCAATTCCTTACGGGTAGTACCCCTTTGGAAAGGATAGGTGTCCGGCATGATGCTGCCTTCGGCTGGAACTTCTGTTGGTATTTCACCTTCCAGCACTTCATTTTCCGCAATGCGCTTCATGATCTGAATGCTGGTTAGGCCCTCAGGAATAGCAACTTTGTGAACGATCCCCTTACCAGAAACGATAGTGTCCATCACGTCCTGCATGCTCATGCCGGGCTTAAAGGCATATTCGCCTGCTTTCAAAGAAGAGGCATTCTGACTGGCAATAACGCCTTTATTGAAAATGAACCCACTGCTGATAATACCGCTGGTTTCCAGTTTTGACGTAATCGCCTGAAGGCCAGAACCTTCTTCGATAACAATCGTCTTTGCTTTTTGCAGTGGGCCAGAGGCTTCGAACTGCGTTTTGCCAAAATAAAAAGCTGCCCCGATCCCTAGAGCCAGAAGAACGAGACTGCTCAAGCAAAAATTCATGAAAACAACGAATTTGTTTCGCGCTTGCTTGGAGCGTTTTGGCGGCGGCGGAACATCGCGGGGCTGCAACACGTCTTGGGGTGAGCGCGCAATATAGTCATCGCTGGTATAAGCTGGCGGAGGAGGCATGTCAGATTGCGGCACTTCACTCCGCCTTCCAAATATTGAGCCAGAAGGCTGTTGCTGGGATGTATCAGCGCCTATTCCCGTGTGACCATTTGTTCGATCCTGATCTCTCACAATGGCTCTCCATTTTGCGTTATTCTTTGTCCCTACAAGGTGCTTTTGTTGAAACACATATGGGTCAAAAATATGTTCTTACAAACCGGAAACAGCATGAAATCATCGTTTCGAACATCCGCACCCGGCAAATAGACTTTATTCTTCAACAGCTTTTACAATCAAAGAAGCGTTGGTACCGCCAAATCCGAATGAATTTGAAAGAGCCACCTTGATTTCACGTTTCTGGGCTTTGTGGGGCACCAGATTTATCTTTGTCTCACGCTCGGGATTGTCCAGATTAAGCGTTGGCGGAGCAATCTGATCGCGAATCGCCAAAATTGAGAAAATCGCTTCCACGGAACCAGCGGCTCCCAACAAATGGCCGATCGCTGATTTGGTTGATGACATGGCAACATTTGGTGCATGATCGCCCAACAAGCGTTCGGCTGCTCCAAGCTCAATGGTATCTGCCATGGTCGAAGTGCCATGGGCATTGATGTAATCAATGTCGCTCGCCTGCAAACCGGCATTTCTCAAGGCAGCACTCATGCAACGATAGGCTCCATCGCCGTCTTCGGAAGGCGCCGTAATATGGAAGGCATCACCTGATAGGCCATAACCGACAATCTCAGCATAGATTTTGGCGCCACGGGCTTTTGCATGCTCATATTCTTCCAACACAACGATACCGGCACCCTCGCCCATTACAAAACCATCACGGTCTTTGTCATAAGGCCGAGAGGCCCGTTGCGGGTCATCATTATAATCTGTCGAAAGCGCCTTACAGGCTGCAAATCCTGCAAGGGAAATCCTGCACACAGGGCTTTCTGTTCCACCGGCGACCATAACATCGGCATCATTGAGCATGATCAAACGCGCCGCATCACCAATAGCATGAGCGCCTGTTGAGCAAGCTGTCACAACAGAATGGTTTGGTCCTTTTAGTTTATGCTTGATTGAAACCTGACCGGAGGCAAGGTTGATCAACCGGCCGGGGATAAAGAAAGGACTGACACGGCGCGGGCCTCGCTCGTGAAGAACAAGCGCGGTTTCTGCAATCCCTTGCAAACCCCCAATGCCGGAACCTATCAACGTCCCTGTGCGCCACTGGTCTTCATCGCTTTGCGGATGCCAGTCCGCATCATTCAAGGCCTGTTCAGCAGCTGCCATTGCGTAAATAATGAAGTCATCGACTTTGCGTTGCTCTTTGGGCTCCATCCAGTCATCGGGATTGAAGGTACCATCAGAGCCATCCCCGCGGGGGATCTGACAAGCGATTTGCGCAGCAATATCATCGACCTGAAAACTCGTGACTCTGGCAGCCGCGTTCTTACCTGAAAGAATGTTGCTCCAGGTTGCTTCCACTCCGCAACCCAGCGGGCTAACCATACCAAGGCCTGTAACAACAACTCTTCTCATTTGCATACTTTCCAATATTCACTCTCAATACAAAACAGGCGACCTAAAGGCCGCCTGTCATCATTAGCATATGCCGGATAAGAATAAACCGGAGCAAAAATTATGCAGTCGCTTTTTCCACGAATTTAACTGCATCACCCACTGTTTGGATGGTAACGGCAGCGTCATCTGGAATTTCAACACCAAATTCCTCTTCAAAAGCCATAACCAGCTCAACATTGTCGAGCGAGTCAGCGCCCAAATCGTCAATAAAGCTGGCAGACTCAGTTACTTTGGAAGCATCAGCATCCAAATGCTCGATAACAATCTTTTTTATGCGTTCAGCGACGTCGCTCATTTGGAAATCCTTACTTAGAAAAAGTTAGCTTTAGTTAATTGGCATTTCTGCCAAATTCAAGGGAAAACAATCATAAAATCAATTTTGGTGATTGGCTCCGTGATAATTTGCAGCCGCGTAACACAGATAAACTGGCTATAAAAGAGAAAAACTCATTTCAACTGTCTAAAACACGCTAAATTATGGTGATATGCTAGGTTTTCAACAGCTGCCAATTTTTGTTTCAAAAGAAAAATTCAGTGTTAAATCATGGCCATCCCGCCATTCACATGCAGTGTTTGGCCCGTTACATATTTCCCGGCATCACTCGCCAAATAAATGGCAGCAGCGGCAATATCTTCTCCAGCGCCCATTTTTTTCATCGGAATCGCACTCATAATGGCTTCTTTTTGCTTGTCATTCAGCTTTTCTGTCATGGCCGAAGAAATGAAACCCGGAGCGATACAGTTCACCGTAACATTCCTGCTGGCGATTTCCTGACCGAGGGATTTTGTAAAACCGATCACACCAGCCTTTGAAGCGCAATAGTTGGATTGGCCGGGATTGCCCGTAACGCCGACAATCGAGGAAATATTGATTATCCGCCCCGATTTGCGACGCATCATCGGATAGGCGATGGCTCTGGTCAGGCGGAAAACTGCCGTCAGATTAACGCGGATCACATCGTCCCAGTCTTCATCAGACATGCGGGCAAGAAGACCGTCTCTTGTGATGCCGGCATTGTTGACGAGGATGTCGACACCTTCCATTTCCTCTTCGACTTTCTTGCCAAGCGCATCAACGGCGCTCAGATCAGACAAGTTGGCAGGAAACACAAAAGTACGCTCGCCCAACTCGCTGGCAAGTTCCTTAAGCTTTTCTTCTCTTGTCCCATGCAGCCCAACAATTGCACCCTGGGCATGAAATGCCCTTGCTACCGCTTCACCAATTCCGCCACTGGAACCCGTGATAAACGCCTTTTTTCCGGTTAGATCGAACATTATGTTTCTCCTGCTATGGAATATCTTGTCTTGGATTTTTAAGGGTGAAAGGCGATCAGGCTGAAGGGTTCAAGAATGCTGTGATATCCTCTGGCGATCCGATGGAAGCCGTTGAGAGCTCACGGTTTATGCGCCTGGCCAATCCGCAAAGTACTTTGCCGGCACCAACTTCAACCAGCGTTTCCACGCCGCTTTCACCGAGCCAAATTACTGTTTCTCTCCAGCGCACCTGTCCTGTGACCTGCTCAACCAGCCTTTGGCGGATTTCATCGGCATCACTGATTGGCGCTGCCAGAACATTTGCCACCAGCGGCACGACAGGCGCATTGACCTCAACTTCTGCCAGTGCCTCACGCATTGCTTCAGCGGCCGGTGCCATCATCGCCGAATGGAAGGGCGCAGATACGGGCAACAGCAGAGCCCGCTTTGCGCCTTTTTCCTTGGCCGCGTCTGCCGCAGCTTCCACTTCTGCCTTCGAGCCGGAAATAACCAATTGCCCGCCGCCATTGTCATTGGCGATCTGGCATGTGCCTGAACCGCGCGCCGCGTCGCAGATTGCCTCTACATCGCTTTGCTCAAGTCCGATGATTGCAGCCATTGCGCCCATTCCAACGGGAACGGCTGCTTGCATGGCATTGCCTCTGATGCGCAGCAAACGCGCTGTATCTCCAAGGGAAATACTGCCCGCAGCACAAAGAGCTGAATATTCACCCAGTGAATGCCCTGCGACATAGCTTGCCTGTTCCTTGAGGGAAAAACCCATGCCTTCCAATACCCGCATCACTGCTATCGAAACAGCCATCAGGGCCGGTTGGGCATTGGCCGTCAGGGTCAAAGTTTCTTCCGGGCCTTCAAATATGATAGTCGAGAGTTTTTCCCCCAAAGCATCATCGACCTCGTCAAAAACCTGCTTTGCCTCGCGATAGGCTTCGCTCAGCGCTCTGCCCATACCGACCTGTTGGCTGCCCTGGCCTGGAAAGGTGAATGCCCTGCTTGCTTTTGAAGATGTTGGATCAGTCATTGGAAGGTCCCGGAATAATGAGTTCAGACTTTTCGCCATTGTTATCTAGAGGCTTGATCAAAACAATAGGTTACTGGTCAGTTTGGCCAAAACTGTCAAGTGGGCTGAAACAAATACGTTTTTTCCCAATTTGTTGGGAGTATTCCCAAGTAATTGGGGCTTACGGCCTTCAAATTCATCGTTACGCTCTTCTCAGGGGAAACTTGCCGGCCGGGATTTCCGCAAAAACTCCGGCTTCAGCACAATAAATTTAATGAGGGTGGCATGGGGTATCAATCAGCTTGTAGAGAAAAAAATGGTAACAGTTTGCATGAGATGCAGTTGGCGCTGGCTAACGGTGGCGCGCTTGATGACAGATGCCTGTTGAGCCTGTTGCTCGCCCGCCATAGGAGACCGAAATCTGCCGAACGATTGGCTTGCCGTTTGATAACCCAATATCAATCGCTGTCTCTTGTGCTTTCTTCTCCAATTGATGAACTTGTCCAGGTTCCGGGGATCACTTCACAAATTGCCATTGACCTGCGCCAGGTTAAACATCTGCTTGCCGCCATTTCCTTGGAAACCGTTTCCAAACGTCCGGTGATCGACTGCTATGACAGTCTCATTTCGTTTTGTGCCGGGCAATTTGATCAAGACAAGAAAGAGCAGTTCAACGCGCTCTTTTTGGACAAGCGCTACGAATTGCTCCATCACAAATGCCTGCAAGTCGGGACGCTTGATCATGTAACGGTTTATCCCCGTGAATTGCTGAAAGTAGCCATCAAACATTCCGCCAGTCACATTATTTTGACCCATAATCATCCTTTCGGAGTCGCCTCCCCCAGCAAAGCCGATATCGAAATGACAAGGCAATTGAGCATTCTTTCCGAAGGCCTTGGAATTACCATTCTGGATCATATCATTTTCGCGGGAAACGACAATTTCAGTTTTCTCAAAAACGGGATGATGAAACGTCAGCCGCCAGATCTACTTAATCAAAGGGGAACGAAAATAGCATCTAGCTGGATTTAATGGCCCATAGGAACACAGGCGCTCATCGAGGCGCTGAATATCCCCAAATCCATGAGGTATGAACGTGTTTAACATTAAAGTCTTTCCGAATTTCTCCAATCAAGAATCAGGCGATGAAAATGGCAATCAAATTTGCGCGGAACTGAAAAAGATCCGAAATAATCTCTGCGCGAAATATGTAAATGTAAGCTTCTTCGAAAATAAGGAAGAGGCCGTTGAAGCAATCCATTTCCTGACCTACCCTATCAGCTGGGTATCCCAATATATTACCAGCTTTTATTCCGACGTGGATCCTCTTTTGAAAATCGATTTTCGAACGGTGAGTTTCGTCGACTGGATGGACCTTTATCAGACCCCGCAACAAGCGAAACTTTTTGATCGTTTCAAAGAGCATGGTCTCGGCCTCAATGGCCTGACCTGTGTCCACCATATTGAGCGCGATCTGTATTGCGTTCTTTCTGCCAGCTTTGACATTGATGACAATAACTGGCCCACCGGCAAAATGGACCGGCTTGAAATCATGCGGTTTCAAAGCGACCAGATAGGAGAGGTTTACAACCGTTTGTTCCTGTTCAGTCGACGCAAAAATTATAACATCACACCACGCGAAAGCGAATGTTTGTACTGGGTAGCCATGGGCAAAACCGACGAGCAAATCAGCTCTCTTTTGAGCATTGGAAAATGGACCGTTAACGGCCATTTGCAAAGCGCCAAACACAAGCTTGGCTCGCCAAGCAGGTCGGCGGCGGTTGCGCGAGCCTTGATTTCCGGAATCATCAAAATAAGGCGCGCTATTTAACTCTGCTTTAGGCTTCAAATCAACCACCTCAAACGCATGGGTTGTTTTTGAGGAATTGTGCGCCTTCGCAAAAAATTACGAAACTGAAGATCATTTGAGCCCCTCTCTGCCTATCGGAGAGAACAGGAAACCAATCATGATCTTGTATGTGACACCGCAAAACCGCCACTCTTACCGCTCTGAACTCAACCAGTATTTCAAACTGCGCAAGAAGATTTTCAGCGACAAGTTGAAATGGGTAAGGGTGGAAAATGGCGAAATGGAGACTGATCGATTTGATACAATGTTCAATGTCTACATCCTTCATATTGATACCGAAAGTGGAAAGATAAGCGGCGGGGTCCGGTTGATGCCGACTACCGGACCCACGCTCCTGCATTCCGTGTGGCAGGACATGCTGCCCCACAAGGATGATTTTCGCTCGCCAAATATCTGGGAGGCAACTCGCTTTTGCGTTGATGAGGATATCAGCACCCGCAAATCCAACCTGCTCAACAGAACCACTTTATCGCTTTCCATGGCTGTTGCAGACTTTGGCCATGCCAACGGCATTTCCAACGTGATTGCCGTGTGTGAGGATTATTTTTTCAACATGGCCGGAGCCTATGGTCCCCAGGCGGAGATTGTCTCCACAAAATTTGACGAAAACGGCCTCAAGATCAGTTGCGGTATCTGGTCCACCAGTAGCATCCAATCCATGTTGACCTGGAGCCGAGCTTTGACCGGAAACTCAGAGCCAGCCATCATCCGCGAAGTTGCCTAGATTAGGACCGCGACAATATCCAGTTAAGCGCCTGACGCCAGTCGATCATGCGAATGGGTGTGCCGTGATTGCCGGTGTCAAAGACGGTCATTTGGGCTGGATAGTTCTTCGCCTTCAAAGCGCTGTAGAAATCATCCATCAAGGCAACATCATAAACCTTATCGCCGGAGCCATGGGCGATATAAACTGGCACGGATGCAAAGGCACCGGAATAAGCTACCCGAAGAAAGTCTGCATCGGGAAACCCGCTCAGGATCACAAAGCCGGAAATCAGCTTCAGCGTTACGCCGTTATTGGCCAGTGACCAGCAGAGTTTGTTGCCCAAGGACCCGCAGGCAACGACAATCTTGCCTCCGCGTTTGGCAAATATTTCTGCAATCAGATTGGAAATATCTTCAGTTCCATCGACCTCAAAATCCGTAAAGTCCGGGCTGTAATAAGCGCCGGAATTCTTGACCATCAGGTTTTTCAGCCGATTGAAATTTCCGCCAAAACGCTCGTCATCAAAACCCCATTCGCGAGTGCCGCCCTTGCCATGGAGATAGATGACACTGACGCGCGCATCCCCATCGACTTTGCCAGCGCCATAGACGGCCAGCGTGCGGGTTTGGGAAGCATATGTAAAATCGCGAATGGCGGAAGCCGGCAGGCGGTCTGTATAGTTGCTGCGGACCTTGCGCACGGGCATTTCATCGCGCCCGTTGATATCGCGCTGCTCGTCATAGGGCACCAGCAGATAATCGCCATTGTCGCGCTGTTCAAGTGCCGGACGGTAAGCGAACAAGGCATCCGTTTGAGGTCCCAAAGGCCCGTTCAACACTTTGCGCCCGTCGGTGATCTTGGCCGATGAAAGCGTGTCAGTTGTTTGGCAGGCAGCGAGCGTAAGGGCGATGGCCAGTCCCGCAAGCAAAAATCCGCAAAGGCGTTTGATCAGGCTTAGGTCGATGGCGCAGCGGAATAGTGTCATCAAACAGAATTAGAATGGATAGGGAAAAGAGGCAAGTGAGGTGATGGCGAACCCAGTTGGGGGTGCAGTTTCTTAACGCCGTCATCTCTGTTCCAGTTACCTTTGACCGATAGGGGTTTTCTAATACGCAGTAAGGGGAGATCCACTCCATTGAGTTGTCAAAATGAAGAAAATTGGTACGACATTTGGAATTTACGATTTTTACCAGTCTTTCCGAACAAAAACTTAACGGTATGGATTTCCCCTTTGTGGCCTTTTCTTTGAATAGGCCTATCGTCAATGGTGACGGGCACAGGAATGAAGGCGCACCGAGAGCCCGAGGGCTAATTATAGGAAACCAAGCGATTGATAAATTTCGTTACTTCTTCAAATGAACGTAGCGCGTCCTTTGAGGACATTCTTTCCAGGTGATGGCGAGGTGAATCCCAATAGTTCAACCGAATGTCACATCCCTGGCTTTCTCCCATTTCAGCGAGTTTGATCGCATCATCAAAATGTAAGTCATATTTACTGGTATGAATAAGAATCGGTGGCCAATTTGATGCGTTTCCATAAACAGCTGAAACTTTTGGATCAAATGGGGATGATTCAGCTAAATAGATTCGTGCGCAAAACGCTGCCGTTTCCATGCGGAAAGGACTATGATTGGTCACACTGCCAGTGATATATGACCAGCCGGTCATTCCAAGGTCACACCATGGGGCAAAAAGAATAATTCCAGCGGGCAAAGGACTGCCACGCTCCAATATGTTTTGCAAAGCACCCATTGTAACCGAAGCGCCAGCAGTATCGCCTCCCAGAAACAACTGCCGATGATCCACTCCGCTTTCCACAAGCGCCTCATATTGATCAGCGATATCTTCTATTGCGGCAGGGTATGGATTTTCAGGAGCCAACCGATGCGTTCCCGAGACTATTTCACAGCCTGTTGCCTCTGCCATTCGCTGGATCATGTGCTTTTGCTTTTTTGAAAGGGGAAACATGAATCCCCCGCCAGCCGTGTATAATATGACAGGCCGGTTGGTCCGTTTGGAGCGCCAATCCTTGCCTGATTCAGTATATGTCGCATAATTTATATTTGATGGGGAGGGAAGAAAGCTTGGAAGCGTTTCCATCGCACCGCTTTCATAGGCCCCACGCATTTCACTCAGCGTGTTTTGGGCTAAAATGCCATCTTCTGCTGCTTTGATACCACGGCGCAGGCGCCCTACAAGAATTCGCTCAATCAGTCTGTTTTCCAGTCCCGCCAACAAACTATCTGCAATTCTTTTGGTGCGTGAAACTTCCGAAACGAATTTTTTTGCAATCTTTTCAGATTCGAGCCGGGCAAGCCGCCTGGCAGGATGTTGCTCCAGTATATCGGTTACATCAGTTGCCATAACAATTTCCAATATTAAACTGCCCCCTACCCAATCTACCGTTTTCCCATACGGTTTACAAATCATGGCCAAAGTGAAATGTTTTTGAATGGCAAAAAAACAAAATTCTCAGGACCGGGAAGAACACTCACCAAGTTCCAGAAGATCTGCGATCCCTGAATTGATTCAGGAGTTGGGAATCGGCGGAGAGACGTTCGGGGATGATCCAGTTTTTAAGAGACGCCTTGAAAAAATCATAGAAAGTCTGCCGGAGCCCCTAATCGAGAGTCTTCATGAAAGAATGACCTCGGAACTTGTGTCGGCTCAAAGGGTCTATCAAGAATATCTTCAAAATGCTGGCATATCAAAATCAGAGGAAAGGCTTCTTGCAAGTCTTTTGCAGGGTATGACCGTCATTCAGCACGCAGAAAACTCCCACATATCCATCAACACGGCACGCACCCATATGCGACGCCTTCTGGAAAAAACCGGTTCAAACGGTCAACTTGATCTGGTGCAAAAGATTCACGCATTGAAATCGCGCTGAACAAGCTTAGGGTCAGGTTCAAATTACGCTAGTGTCTGGACTCAATAGGGTTCAGACCCCAATTGAAAAATCATCAAATGTGATGATTTTTACTGTTTTGGAACAGGCTAATATTTCTCCATCGCAACCCTAGGAGAAACGCTCATGATTACTTTGAACACACTGATGCTTGTTGCCGGTTTGCAGACGACTGTCGATTTGCCAAAACCATATTTGCCGTTTGTTACATCTGCGACATACGGTTCTGAGTCCCGGTCAGGAGATGGGCGCGACAGTGGGAACAAGGATCGGGTTCGTCCTAAAATTCATTCGGTCCAATTGCTAAAATTGAACAAACAATCCCTGAAAATATACACAAACGGCTCTGTAAATTCTGAAGGTTCATATGACGGATTTGATGGGACAGACATATACATTATAGCCTCAACTATCGAAAAAAACCGGGCACTGGTGCATCATGTTTTGTACGACATGAGCAGATTGAGCACTTCTGCAGAAAGAAAAAAATATCTAACCAAGATGATCAATCGCCTGAACCCAAGGGTAGAAGCCCTTCAGCAGAAAATCGACCTGCTGGACAAACCATCTGACCATCTTTTATCCGAGGTTTCACTTGCGGACGCTTTTTTTGCGATATCAAAGGAAGATCGGCAAATACTCAGGAAATATTTTGATACTAAAAAACCACTCCAGTCGGAATTAGACGACCTCAGCAGTTTTGTGCGTTTTCTGGATGGTTGGCGTGAAAACCCTCAAATCGGTCCAAAGCCGTAAAACTTCAATACTGGTTTGATGAGCAGCGGCGGGATGGATTTTCTAAAACACAAACAATCCTCGCCCTGCTCTTGCTGCTTGTTAATTCCCCCTTGCATCCCATCTCAACCCGTGTATAACCCGCCTGTTCGAGTTTCAGGCTTTTCGCCGGAGGCTGAAAGGAAGGTATCTTACCCAAGTGAAAGGGGTTTGGTGCTTTAGGCCCGAAAGAGGTCTAGCTTCCCTTGTCTCTGCTCTCAACCGTTGCCAAATGCTTTCTCCATCTTAGGATGTACGAATTGCGGTTTGGAGGCTTTGCGTGAGAAATCTGACAAGTGACCATCACCACAGAAATTGTGGCTGACGGTTGCGCATAAAGAGAAAGGAATGGCAATCATGCCACTTTATGAACATACCTTCCTTGCGCGTCAGGATATTTCCGCGCAGCAAGCTGAAGCGCTTACAGAGCACTTCAAAGGCGTCCTTGAAGCCAATGGCGCCAAGGTCGGTAAAGTTGAAAACTGGGGTCTGAAGACCGCAGCTTACAAAATCAACAAAAACCGCAAAGCACACTATATTTTCATGAATGTTGACGGCCCTTCATCTGCGCTTGGAGAAATGGAACGCCAAATGCGCATTCATGAAGATGTCATGCGTTATTTGACCATTCGTGTTGAAGAGCACGAAGATGGCCCATCAGCGATGATGAAAAAGAGCGACCGTGACGACCGTCCGGACCGCTCAGACCGCGGCCCGCGCCGTGATCGTGATGACCGTCCACCGCGCCGCGAGCGCCCGGCTGACGCAGCAGCACCTGAAGGAGATGCATAATGGCTATGGACTCACGCAGACCGTTTAACCGTCGTCGCAAATCCTGCCCGTTTACTGGCCCGAACGCGCCGGTAATCGACTATAAAGACATAAAACTGCTTTCACGCTATCTGTCTGAGCGCGGCAAGATTGTTCCTGCCCGTATCTCTTCAGTAAGCCTGAAAAAGCAGCGTGAACTGGCTGTTGCCATCAAGCGCGCCCGTTTCCTCGGTCTTTTGCCTTACGTGATTAGTTAGTCTGACGGGCCTGCTTTCGTTTGATAAAGATGAAACGACAGGACCTTGGTATTTTACCGAGTTCACGTTTTGCAGAAGCAGGCATATCAAATTGAATCCGGGGGTGGGATCGCCCTCCCCCGTTTTACCCAATACAAATCCACTTCGGCCAAGTTAGGAACTTCGCAGGATTGGCAATACAAAACAGAAACCCTAGTTGGCGTTGCTTTCAGCGCCTAACTGTCAAAAGGACAGGACAGCGAATTGAAGAATAACCAGTCCATTATCGTAGGCGTTCTTGCTGGCATTGCTGCCGGCCTGATGGTGCTTGCGGCCTTCAAGGCCGGTGTTCTGGCGATTGTGCTTTTCTTTGCCGCGCCCGCTGCGGTTTATATCGCGTCCATGGGTTGGGGCTCGCTTGCGGGCATCATCGCCGCTGTAACCGGCGCGAGCCTAGCTGCTGGCGCTGGTGACAACTCCATAGCTGGGCTGGCCTTGGTTTTGCTTTTTGCTCCGGCTGCCTATGTGGGCCATCTCGTCAATCTCGGCCAGCGCGATGAGAACGGAAACATTATCTGGTTTCCACTTTCGGATATCCTGCTGCGCTTGATGGCGATACTGGCAATCGGCTTTGTGCTGATCGGCGCTTTATCGGGCTACACACAAGAGCTTGCAGCCGCAGCCATTGTCGAATTGATGAAACAGATTGCGAGCACTAATCCCGAATTGCCACAGTTGAACGATGAACTGCTGCTGGACCGCGCCAATTTGTATGCAGGTATCATTCCTGCCATGCTGCCCTGCATGTGGTTGTTGCTGCATGTGGTGACGGCATTTATTTCCGCCAATATTACCCGTCGTTCCGGACTGCTTGCCCGTGCGCCTGAAGATGTGGCCGCGAGTGTCAGTCTGCCGTTTCAGGCGTCGGTGTTTCTGGCTGTGGGCCTAGCGGGCATGTTTTTGTTCACTGGCGCTTTAAAGCTGGTCGGCGGCGTATCGCTGGGGATTGGCATTGCTGGTTATGCGCTTATCGGCCTTGCGGCGATGCATTTTCGCACCCGCCCGCTCCAAAGCCGCGGCCTGCTTTTGGCCATTGCCTATGGCTCCATCATTTTGTTTTCACTGCCGCTGCTGGTCTTTACCTTTATTGGCCTGTTGCGCTCCCTACAAACCAATCAACCCAATTCCGGTTCCAACAACGGCTCCGGCAATTCAAATTCATCCAACCAAAACGAAGAATAAGGAAATTTATCATGCAGGTCATTCTCCTGGAACGTATAGCGAAACTCGGCCAGATGGGCGATGTTGTAGCTGTTAAAGACGGCTTTGCCCGCAACTTTCTTTTGCCTCAGGGTAAAGCATTGCGCGCCAACAAATCCAATATGGAACAGTTTGAAACCCAGCGCGCTGATCTTGAAGCACGCAATCTTGAGCGCAAAAAAGAAGCTGACGCGGTCAATGAAAAACTCAACGGCACAAGCTATATCGTTATCCGCTCTGCCGGTGAAACAGGTCAGCTTTACGGTTCAGTTTCTACCCGCGACATCGCGATTGCATTGGAAGAGCAAGGCTTCAAGGTTGCCCGCAGCCAGGTTACCCTGCAAAACCCGATCAAAACGATTGGTCTGCATGCGGTGGAAGTTACCCTGCACCCGGAAGTTACCTCAATCATCAACGTCAATGTTGCCCGCTCCACAGATGAAGCAGAGCGTCAGGCCGCTGGTGAAGTTCTTACAAGCCGCGACGCACGTTTTGAGCTTGAAGTTCAAGAAGAAGACGAGCTGGATCTTGACGAGATCTTCGAAGAAACACCTGAAGAAATTGAAGGTGATGATGCACCGTCTGAAGACGCTGGCGAAGACGAAACCAAATAAGTTTTTCAGCTTAGAGTTTGATAACATCAGGGCGCGGCAAAGTTTGCTGCGCCTTTTTGTTTGTGCTGGTATAAATCATGAACCGATCTTGAAGATAAAAGGTTAGCAGTGTTGAGCGAATCGACCCATCATAATCAACCAGAAAACCACCCCGTAGCGATCACGCCCCAGCGACGCTGGTGGCATGAAATCCCGATGGTTTTGTTTTATGCTCCGATCTTTTTTGCAATTCTGTTTTTAATCCTGCGCTATCGCAGTTTCAGCGCCGCTCTCAATGCCAATTGGGCCTTGAAAAAAGGCGGTTTGTTTCCAGAGTCGAAAGATGCCTTCACCAAACGCTTTGCACAAAAAAGCAGGCTGATACCGGCCAGCGTAAAACTCAAGGGCGGGATGAACCTTGAACAAGCGATGCAAGCCTTTGATCAATTCAACGCAAAGCGGGAAGATAGTGCCCTACCCTTTGTCTTGAAACCTGATGATGGCATTCAGGGCAAGTCCATCCATATTTTACAAAATGCAGATACCCTTAGATCCATTTGGCCATCCATTGCCCAAGGCAAGGATTGCTGGTTGTTGCAGGATTATGTGGGCGGCGTGGAAGTGGCTGTTTTTTATGTCCGTGAAAATCCAGCAGCGCCCGGCAAAATCCTGTCAATGACCTGGAAGCAGGGATTTGAAGTTATAGGCGATGGGAAAAGCACAATCGCGCAATTGATTGCCAGCCAAGCAAGCGATCAAGCAACCCGAAAGCGTATTTTGAGATTTAACCGGACCCAATTGGCAAAAGTCCCCCAAACTGGCGAAGCGGTTGATCTGATGCCCGTGCGAAATCATCATCTTGGAGCCACGTTTCAGGATATCAGCACATGGATTACGCCTGAAATGGAACAGGCCCTCATCAGCGAATTGGACCTTATTGGTGGCTATAATTACGGACGGCTCGACATCCGCGCGCCGGACTTTGACAATCTGTTTGCTGGCATAAACATCAAAATACTGGAGACCAATGCCCTCTACTCAGAGCCTGTTCATGCTTATGATCCCAAATATGGTCTTTGGGATGCCTACACAATTTTCGTCAGCTATTGGGCAATGGCAATGCGGACTGGACTATCGTGCCTGGTGAAACGCTAAAGAAGTCCTGTTCTACAATAGCATATTTGTTTCACAACAACACAGCTCTGATCATCCATGCAACAACCCCGAGCGCGGCGACACTTATTATCCATATCCCGGCAAACCAAGCCAGCCGGATCCATAGTCCTTTTGGTTTTGCGTCCTTAGTGATAGCCATGACCAGCCTTCACTTTCCCTCGGAATACCCAATAGGCATAGGCGGTGTAAGCAAGGATCATCGGCAGAAGGACGAGTGCGCCGACCAAGGTAAACCGTAAGCTGCTATCAGGCGCAGCGGCCTCGGTTATCGTCAACGATGGCGGGACAATGTGAGGATAAAAGCTTATCCCGATTCCTATGAAGCAAAGAACAAAAATGGCGAGAGATGACAAGAAAGGCGAATAGTCTTTTTCATCGCGCAATCCTGCAAACAATTTGTAAGTAGCTATTGCAACCAGCGCAGGCACAGCAAAGCTGAAAATGATTGTCGGCATGGCAAACCAGCGTTCATAATAGACCGGATCCTTGAACGGCGTCCAAAGGCTGACAACCCCGATCAAAGCAAGCGTACCAGCGGCCAGAGGCCAGGAGAACTTTCTCATCTTGCTTTGCACGTCACCTTCGGTTTTCATAATCAACCAGGTTGACCCCAGCAGCGCATACCCTATGACCACGGCGAAACCTGTTGTAATGGAAAAAAGCGTAAGCCAGTCCCACCAACCGCCGGCATAGGCTCGGTCGGCGATCTTGATGCCTTGGACCAGCGCGCCGAGTGCGATGCCTTGGGAAAAGGCTGCAATCAACGACCCACCTGCAAAGGCAACATCCCAAACCTTTTTCCAGCGGATAGTGCGCCAGCGAAATTCAAAGGCAACGCCTCTGAATATCAATGCCAACAGCATGATGATCAACGGCATGTAGAGCGCGGGAAGAACCGTAGCATAGGCAAGCGGGAAAACCGCGAACAGGCCACCACCGCCCAAGACTAACCAAGTTTCATTACCGTCCCACACAGGCGCAACCGTATTCATCATCAGGTCGCGATCTTCGGTTTTTGGCATGAAAGGAAACAAGATGCCGATACCAAGATCAAACCCATCAAGAATGACATAGGTAAGGACAGCAAACGCGATGATACCTGCCCAGATGAAAGAGAGTTCCAAACCAAACATATTACTCTCCCGGTTCCAATTGTATTTGTGCTGCCGGGGTTATTCCAGCTGTGCGCGTTGGTGCATTTAAATCCTTGTCGCCATATTCATCCGGGTTTCTCCCCATCAGGCGAAGGATATAAAACACTCCGGTACCAAAGACGAAAAAATAGACCACAATGAAAGCAATCAGAGACGACGCCACGGCAGGCGCAGCAATAGGCGCCAAGGAGTCAGCCGTTCGCAACAAGCCATAAACCGTATAGGGCTGGCGGCCAACTTCGGTGGTAACCCATCCGGCGAGGACGGCAACAAACCCCATCGGCCCCATTACCATTGCAGCGCGGTGGAGCCATTTGGCTTCATGCAGGGTTCCACGCCATCTTGCCCATAGGCTCCATAACCCAACACCTAGCATGGCAAAGCCGATGCCTACCATGATCCTGAAACTCCAAAAAACAATGAATACTGGCGGATGCAATTCCTCAGGAACCGTATCCAGTCCATCCATTGGGGCATTGAGATCGTGCTTCAAGATCAGGCTCGAAGCCTTGGGTATCTCAATGGCATAGTCGATACGTTTTTCCTGTTCATTGGGCATGCCGAAAAGAATAAGCGGTGCACCTTCAGGATGGCTTTCGTAGTGGCCTTCCATCGCCATGATCTTTACCGGCTGATGCTCAAGCGTGTTGAGGCCGTGCAAATCGCCAGCGAAAATCTGGATAGGCGTTACAATCGCGGCCATCCACATGGCCATCGAAAACATGGTTCGAATGGCAGGATTGGCGCGGCCTTTCAAGAGATGCCAGGCACCAACTCCGCCAACCACAAAGGCAGTTGTCAGAAAGGCCGCCAGAACCATATGCACCAGGCGATAAGGGAAGGAAGGATTGAAGACGATGGCCCACCAATCCAACGGAATAAACTGACCCGCTTCATTCATTCCGAAGCCAGCTGGTGTTTGCATCCATGAATTGACAGACAAAATCCAGGTCGCTGACATGAGCGTTCCAAACGCCACCATCGCCGTTGCGAACATATGAAGTCCCGGCCCGACCCGTTCACGGCCAAACAGCATGATACCAAGAAAGCCTGCTTCAAGGAAAAAGGCGGACAGCACTTCATAGGCCATCAGCGGCCCCAGTACAGGCCCTGTCTTGTCAGAAAAAACGCTCCAATTCGTGCCGAATTGATAGGACATGACGATGCCTGAAACAACGCCCATACCGAATGCGATGGCGAAAATCGATTTCCAATAATTAAATAGCGTCAGATACTTTTGCTCTCCTGTCTTCAGCCAAAGCGCATTCAAGACAGCCAGATAGCTCGCAAGACCAATGGAAAAAGCAGGGAAAATGATATGAAAGGAAACCGTGAAAGCAAATTGCCAGCGGGCAAGCAGTTCGGCTGTGATTTCGAAGGGTGACATGTCAGCACTCCTTGAGTTGCTATGAACACAATATAACCCTTTACAGACACATTTGCCGGGTTCACATCGTCGCATCCAAGAAAGGCAATTGTCGTATTGATCCATCTTAAAGATTTATGAAAAAACTATCAGTTCTCAAAATTGTCCCTCGCCTGCGAATCGCTTAAGATTGTCAACAATCAAATGCGTAGGGACGGAAAACTTCTCCACAGCCTGTTAATTGCAGTGGAGAAGTTTGTTTCCGTTGCAATCAAAGCCGAATACGGCGATTGATCTAACTTCTGCTTTATTACACTTCTTTACGCGGACGAATTTTATGGCCGAGACGATCCCTTTTAATCCGAATTCCGAGCCCAAGGCGGGTTCCAACCAGCGCTCGGGCCCGACTGGTAATCAGGGCGATGCGGGATATCGGAATGCGCCACAAAACATCGAGGCGGAACAGGCTCTGCTCGGCGCTATTCTGGTCAATAACGATGCGTACTACCGTGTTTCGGACTTTTTGAAGCCGGAGCATTTTCAGGAAGCCATCCATCGCCAGATCTACAAGGTTGCCTCGGACATGATCCGTGCTGCCAAGCGGGCAAACCCGGTCACGATCAAGACCTTCCTTCCCAGCGACGAAAAGATCGGCGATCTAAGCATTGCCCAATATGTTGCGCTACTGGCGAGCCAGGCGACGACCATCATCAATGCGGAAGATTATGGCCGCTCGATCTATGATCTTGCCACCCGCCGCGCGCTGATCATCATTGGCGAAGACATGGTCAATATCGCCTATGACGCGCCGATTGACATGCCGCCTGCCGGCCAGATTGAAGATGCGGAACGGCGTCTGTTTGAATTGGCGGAAACCGGCGGAAGCAATGCGGGCTTTCAGGAATTTTCAACCGCAATCAACGAAGCGATTGATCTGGCCGCTGCCGCCTTTGAGCGCGAGGGCGGGTTATCGGGTATTTCAACGGGCATTCACAATCTGGATGCCCGCATGGGCGGATTACAACGCTCGGATCTGATCGTTCTTGCGGGACGCCCCGGCATGGGCAAGACCTCCCTTGCGACGAATATCGCGTTCAACATCGCGCACCAATACAAAGGTGATGTGGAAGCTGATGGCGCACCCAAGGCAATGGATGGCGGGGTCGTCGGGTTTTTCTCCCTCGAGATGTCTGCGGACCAGCTTGCCACGCGTATCATCTCCGAGCAGGCGGAAGTTTCCTCCTCCAAGATCAGGCGCGGCGAGATCACGGAAGCGGACTTTCAAAAACTTTCTTTCTGCGCTCAGGAAATGCAGAAAATCCCGCTCTTTATTGATGAGACAGGCGGTATATCCATTGCACAATTAGCGGCCCGTGCCCGGCGCCTGAAACGCCAGCGCGGCCTTGATGTGATGGTGATCGACTATATTCAGTTGATGCAGGGCTCCAGCAAAAACGCCGGAAACCGGGTTCAGGAAGTGACTGAAATTACCACCGGTTTGAAAGCGCTCGCCAAGGAACTGGGCGTGCCGATTATTGCGCTATCCCAGCTTTCGCGTCAGGTGGAAAGCCGCGACGACAAGCGCCCGCAACTCTCCGATCTTCGCGAGTCCGGCTCTATCGAGCAGGATGCCGATGTGGTGTTGTTCGTGTATCGTGAAGAATATTATCTTCAAAATGGTGAGCCAAAAGAAGGCACGGAAGAGTGGATGAACTGGGACACCAAATTGCGGGAGGCCCGCGGCAAGGCTGAAGTGATCATCGCCAAGCAGCGTCACGGCCCGACCGGAACCGCCAAGCTCGGTTTCCAGGCAGAGTTTACCCGCTTTTCCGATCTGGCCGAAGATGATCATTTGCCCGAGCGTTTTGAATAGGCCGCGGTTTACTTATTTTGCGTTCCCGTTTACGAGCCTTGGGAAACGCAACCCACAGGTAACAAGCTGACTTCATATGAGCCCCTATCCTCCCCACTCGAACGGCCGGCTAACCATCGATCTTGATGCGATTGTTTCCAACTGGAAGAAACTCGCAGGGAAATCCACACACAAGAACTGCGCTGCGGTTGTAAAGGCCGATGCCTACGGACTTGGAGCCGAACGAGTTGCGGCGGCCTTGTACAAGGCGGGATGCCGGGACTTTTTTACGGCGACTATTGCCGAAGGTATTTATGTTCGCAAAATTGCGCCTGATGCTCGGATTTACATTTTCAACGGCTTTAACTCGGCTGCGGAAAAAGATTACCGCAAACATCGTCTAACGCCTGTAATCAATTCACCTGTGGGTATTGAGTACTGGCTTTCCAAAAAGCGGCCAAACATGCGTTGCGCCCTGCATCTGGATACTGGTATAAACCGCCTCGGCCTTACCGCTGATCAGTTTGCCGACCTCCCCAAGGACCCCGCCCGTCTTGCGATGCTGAACCCTGAACTGGTGATCAGCCATTTCGCCTGTGCCGATGATCCGGAGCATCCGCTTAACGCGCGGCAGATCGAGGCCTTCACAAAAGCCGTGGCGCATTTTCCCAATGCCCGCAAATCACTCGCCAACAGCGCGGGTGTGTTCCTGTCACGAAGTGCACATTTTGATCTGCTGCGCCCGGGCATTTCGCTTTACGGCGGCGATGCTGTGAATAATGTGCGTAATCCCATGAAGCCAGTGGTGCGTCTTGAAGGACGGATCATTCAGCGCAAATGGGCGCGCAAGGGCGAAAGCGTAGGCTATGGCGCACCGGAAAAATTGAAACGCGATACGCTGCTGGCCGTGGTTGCCATCGGCTATGCAGACGGGCTGCACCGTGCCGCATCCGGCGCTGGAACTCTGTTTCGTAACAAAACACACTCGCCCGGGGGCATGGGCATGATCGGCAAACACAAAGTACCTATTTTAGGCCGCATATCCATGGATATTGCCACCTTTGACATGACTGATATCCCCGAGCGCCTGATGGCAAAAACCGAGTGGATCGACCTGATCAACAAAGACCTGCGCGTTGATGAACTCGCCGCTGCCGCTGGCACGATTGGCTATGAGATACTCACCAGTCTTGGACGGCGCTATGAGCGGGTTTATGTGGGTGGGTGAGGGAGAATGGCCGTTTGGAGCCCAAGTTGGACATCCACGCACATTTAAGAAAGTAAGAGTGAGAAATTAATCCGGAATATAAAATCTTATGAAAAGTACATAAGCTATACAACTGAAGTGATAAAGAAATCTACCATAGCATTTAGTGAATCTGGGCTTTTCCTCAACCGGCTGCGCAGTGCAGCACCTTCCCAGCAGTCCACCATCAACTCCGCCAAATGACGAGCATTGAATTCAGACTTAATATCCCCCTTCTTGTGAGCCTCTTCAAAGCAAACTTCCAAGCGATCCGCAATCGAGGAAAAGCATACCTCAATCTTCTGGCGAAACTTATCGTTCACGCCTGATAGCTCTTGACCAAGAGAGCCCATGAGACAACCTAAATAACCTTCAGCTTTGTAGCTTTCTTGCACCAGTTCAAAGAAATGACGAACCCGATCGAGGGGGGGAAGGTCGCTTGAGAATACGCATTCATCAAGAACTGCGTGTACGTCTGTCAAATAGGTGTCGATTACCGCAAGCGCGAAATCCTCTTTGTCCTGAAAGTGATGATAGAATGACCCCTTGGGAGTTTTTGTGGCATCCAGTACTGCTTGGATTCCAAGGTTACTATATCCCTCCTCGAGCAGCATTCGAGGTCCAGCTTCGATCAGTAGGCGTTTTGTTGAATGCAAAGCTAGAGCCTCTCAAGAACAATTTTAACTGTCGCAGATTGAGGCAAAGCTTCTCATTATCCTTGGGTGTTGATCTTTTTGATCATGTGATCAAGAACATGTGTATGTTCGAGTTGAGGGCTAAACATTACGATTTCTGCGTCTTCATCTATTCTCACATTATGTCCTGGCGGCCAATAAAAAAGATCTTTGCTGCTAACAGTTTCCTCACAGCCATAGGTATCTGTTGTTGTTATCTTACCACTTAGCACATAACCCCAGTGAGGGCATTGGCAAAGATTACCTTCCAATCCCATGAACAGCGGCTTCGTATCCACCCCAGCCGTTAAAGTGAAGTGTTCAACGCTAATTCTCTCGTACCCTTCGGCATTTCCGAAGTTCTTGCGCTGTCTAACCATAACACCCGGCACATCCAGTTTCAACTCGATGTCTTCTTTGGCAACTCGCATAAGATCCTCCTACTGTGTAAAATTAGACCGATTGGTCTAATCAGAGAATACATTAGAATCTCATCGCGTCAAGCATATTATATCGGCCTTAGTATCCAAGTGGATTGCAGGGATTCATACTACAGGGCTACCGAAGCCAATTCCCCTCTCTCTCGCCGAATTTGAAGGTTAGGAGGGTTCTGTGTCTTGGTCACTTTATCCGCATTGCCGTCATTTGATCAATTCTCTCATTCACACCATCCCCACCAAAACCTCCCTACTCGCCTCATCAGATGGAAAGAACAGTTCGATTTTCAAATCATCGAGCGTCAGGTCTTCCGGCGTGCCGAATTGGGCAATGGTTCCAAAGAGAGAGAGCCGCATGTCGCCAAGCCTGAAAATGGTTGGCACGACGGGACCCGTTTTCTGCCTGTCAGGCATGGGTGT
>JBAUHS010000118.1:0-26721 GCA_049680405.1 Salaquimonas sp.
ATACCCCTCAGACCAGAGCGCCTGCCTATAAACTGGCTTTTGATGACAAGGAGTTTTTGACCCGCGAGGAATTGCGACCTGTCCGCCTGCAGCTGGAATTACTGAAGCCTGAGATGATCCTGACCGAGCGCGGCATCGAGTCTACGGTCATTCTGTTTGGTGGTGCTCGTATCCCCGAGCCGGGCAAGGACGCATGGGCAGCGAAAAACGCGACCCAGAAGAAAAACCTCGAAGCCAATTCAAAATATTATTCCGAAGCACGCGAGTTTGCCCGTCTGGCTTCCCTTTATTCATCGTCTACTTATAACAAAGAAATGGTGGTCACCACCGGGGGAGGACCCGGCGTCATGGAGGCAGGCTCAAGAGGCGCCGATGATGTGGGCGCACCGTCCATAGGCCTCAATATTGTTTTGCCGCATGAGCAAGCGCCCAATGAGTATGTAACTCCCGATCTTTGCTTCAATTTTCATTATTTCGCGATTCGTAAAATGCATTTCCTGATGCGTGCCAAGGCAATTGCCGTATTCCCCGGCGGTTTCGGCACCATGGATGAAATGTTCGAAGCCCTCACACTCATTCAGACAAAGCGGATGGAACCTGTTCCATTCCTGCTATTTGGCAAAGAATTCTGGTCAAAAGTAATCAATTTCAAGGAGTTGGCCGATCAGGGCACAATATCACCAGACGATATGGACTTGTTCCACTTCGTCGATACAGCTGAAGAAGGCTGGAAACTGATTGCCGATCACTATGATTTGAAAATGTGATATTTGGTCAAAGCGGCCAATTGGGAAAACCAGATTACGCGCTTTGACTCCAAAGGAAGCCATTCCCCAACGGAACTTCGTCACTTTTGTGCCTGATTCAGGGTCAAATCGGCTTGTTTAAACTTGAGTCAATTATCAACAGACCCTCGTAACCATAAGAGTTAAAAAAGAAATAATTTTCGTTCACGAATAGTGACAAAATACACATTGATAACATTTTTATGGTCTTATCTTGGGACTGTAGACGTTTTTGTTCGTTTACAGAGTTAAGGGTCTCGAGCGTTAAGAGTGGGCCCAAACAGCAGGGACTAAAAAAATGGCTTCTCAATTCTATACGCCAAAAGTGCGAAATGATGGGCATGGCTCCGTTGAGTTAGGTTCCCAGCCGTTCAATCGAGATTCCACCATTCTGGCATTTGGCAAATATGCCAAGCAGTTTGGAAGGGTGCTGGATGGTCAGGATCTGGCTGGATCCGGAGCGCTTGTATTTGAAGGTGAAGTGATCCGCTTGCCTGCATGGAACTGAATACGAGGCAAAATAATCTTTCGGGCTAAAGATTTGTCAAAATATCAGCCAGAAATTCATCAATATGATCCGTAACATGGTCAATATGCGGAGCGTCGTCTCCCGCCAACTCCCAGACCTCGGCGGCGTGGGTTGATCCTTCTCGCGGAATAATCAGAACCGTTTTCATTCCCATGTCTTTGGGAACCTCAAGATTGCGCGGCATGTCTTCAAACATGGCAGCCTCTTTCGGGTGGACCACATGGGCAGTCAGAAACTTCTCATAGGGACCACGGGCTGGCTTTGGCTCAAAATCAGCCGCAACAATATCAAACATTGAATCGAATATAGGCTCTATGCCCAAGGCGCGTATGGTATTTTCCGCATGGCGCACATCGCCATTGGTAAAGATATGTTTTCTGCCTGGAAGCGACGCAATGAGCTGGCCAAGAGCGGGATTGTATTCCACCTCGCCATAATCGATATCATGTACATCGGCCAGAAAGTCATGGGGATCGATATCGTATTCGCGCATCAGACCGTTGAGCGTTGTTCCATGATCGCGATAAAGCTGCTTCTGCAACTTGCGGGCATCTTCTTTCGATTGCCCGGTCAGCCTGGCCACATAATCGGTCATTTTCCAGTCGATCTGTTTGAACAGGTCCGTATGGCGCGGATAAAGCGTGTTATCGAGATCGAAAACCCACTCGGTAATATGTGAAAAAGATTTCGTCATTTCTGTTCTATATTTGGTTTTTCGCTCGAATGATATTGGTGATTGGCAAAATGCGCCAAAAATGATCACAGTGAACTGGTTCCAACCGCTTTTTGAAAAATCATATTTGATTTGCTGTCAAAACTGACAGCCCGATTTTTCCAGTCACGTATTTTGTAAACACTTTTTTTGGATTTAGCTGTTAGTTTTTCTGCAACTTCAGGGGGAAGTTACATGTCTAAAACGATTTTCTATTCATTTATTGTAGGCACCGCATCGCTCGTTTTGAGCGTTGTGATGATTTTGATTGCGGTACCCCTGCTTGGTGATGCCTATCAATCGACCATGTTCGTAAACTCGGTCATTGGTTGTTATGGGATAGGCTCTCCGGTGACATATTATTGTTTGCGCCAGTCTCAAAAACTGAGGGTAGCCAATCAGGAATTGCAGAAGGTGCGCCATGAATTGGAGCAGGCCAATGCAGCCTTGATCGAAAAAATGCGGATTGATCCAATGACCGGTTTGCTGAGCCGCGAATATTTCTTCGATGAGATGAAAGATCAAAGGAAAGGTAGTGGCGCAAATTCCCTATTGCTGATTGATGCGGATCATTTCAAGAGTATCAATGATCGATGGGGCCATTTGAAAGGCGATGAAGCATTGAAGAAAATGACCGTCGCTATCCAATCCGCTGTCAGAAAAGGTGATATTGTAGGACGCATTGGCGGCGAAGAATTTGCAGTATTTTTGCCCAGCGCCAACGCCATTGATGCGGGCGAAATTGCCGAGCGGATACGCCAGTCTGTTGAAAGAATTCTGTTCGTTCCCGAGCAGGGATCAAAAGCCCATCAATTGACCGTCAGCATTGGCGGCGTGGTTCCATTGGGAAGTGCTGAGTTGTCCAGCATCATGACCGTGGCAGACAAGCACCTCTATGAAGCCAAAAATGCCGGGCGAAATCGCAGCGTGATAGGCGAACATCTGAAAGCTGTTGCTTAGAAATATTGCCCGATCATTAGATGACAGGCTTTACAGAATTTGAACCGCTCACTACTGATCATTGAAATTCAATGCATTTCAAGTAGCAAATTCCTTGGTCGAAATCTGGATACCCATCACTGTTGCCGCTGCATTCATGCAGAACATCCGCTCGGCTACCCAAAAGCATCTTAAAGGCAAACTGAAAACTGTCGGCGCGACTTTTGTGCGCTTCGGCTTCGGCATGCCCTTTGCGGCTCTTTTTGTTGCCATCATGCATTTTGGCTTCGAGATGCCTTTGCCGCAAACCAATCAGAATTTCTGGTTTTGGGTGATCATTGCAGGGGCGATGCAAATCACTGCCCAGCAATTTCTGCTAAACGCCTTTTCCCACGACAGCTTTACCGTCGGCACTGCCTATTCGCGCACAGAGGCGGTGCAGGCGGCAATCATTGGTTTTGTGCTGTTGGGCGACCGTATTTCCTTTTCCGCCATCACGGCCATCGCGATTACCGTAATTGGCGTCATCATGCTGGCTCTGGCAAAATCGGATATGACCTTGGCTGGATTGCTGGGCGCTTTTAAATCAAAAGGGGCCCAAATCGGTTTGATGGCCGGGGCAGGATTTGGCCTTTCAGCGACCTCCTATCGCGGCGCATCACTTGCCTTGGGCGAAGGCCTGGCGGAGCCGAATTTCCTGATGCAGGCAGGCTTTACCCTGTTGATCACCATCACAATGCAAAGCGCAGTCTTGTTCCTGTGGATGCTGATAACCGACCGCGGTGAGATCAGCCGTATCGCAACAGTCTGGAAATGGGGATTGCTCGCCGGGGCGGCCGGCGCCAGCGCCAGCTTTGGCTGGTTTATCGGCTTCACTCTGCAGGCAGCCAGTGTCATCAAGGCTCTGGCCCAGGTCGAACTTTTATTCACCTATGCCTCGACGATTTTCATTTTCAAGGAAAAGGTCACCAGAGGCGAAATCGCCGGATGCCTGCTGATCGTCACCGGTATATTGGTGTTAGTATTGGGGTGAAGTGGAAGTCGTTATACAAGCGAAATAGCAGAAAACCGTAGAAACATGATTTGCTGTGAGCTTTTATAACTTGGAGAAATCCAGTTAGCCCTTGCCTTCGACATAAAGAAATCTCGCATCCTTTCCGTCGATTGTGACCATGATCACGCCTTTGTAAATTCCAGCGACGCGCGGCTGAAAATCAATATTGACATACATATTTGCGCCAGGCGCCAGTTTTCTGGTGATTGGATTAAGAAGTTTCAGCCCCCAATACCCAATGGGTTTCAATCTGTTTCCATTGATCTCGTACCAAGGACTTTTACGGTCCCAATTCACCTTGATCGTGACTGTCCTCTCTGTAAAGTTTGAGATTAAAACTCTCTTTTGCACATTGGTTTTCAAAGGTGTCTTTGGAAATTCCAATGGATTATTTTGATATCCGGTCGTTACCGAAATTCCATTTCTGTTGGGCGTTTTGCCAATGCCGGTGCAAATGAGTTTGATTGGAAATATTTTAGTGTCGATCAGCCCTCGCACGATATTTGGCGAGAAATTCGCGACATGCCGTCCCTTGCGGGTTGGCCTGCACCAAGCGTCGACTTCTAATTTCCCGCCTCCACCAATCCATAGTGACTTGGTCGGAAGCATTCCAAATGGTGGGTCATACTCTATTTTGAATTGGTCACTGCCAGGGCCTGCAAGTGTCTTGCTGGAGGTCCAGTTAATGTTGGCAAAAGGGGTAGTGGCAGGATTGCTCCCGGGCGCATACCCTCCTAGATAGTCGAAAGTCTTATACCTGGTGGTGTGCACCACAACTGGCCCGAATCCGACCAGCGATGTACTGGCTCCTAGCAGAACCCTATCTTGAGCATTGGCCATCCCGGCCGTAAATACAAATAGCAGGGACAGTAAGTGTCTTTTGGAAATTGTTCCGCGCATAGCAAGATCTCCAATTTTCACCCCGGCAAATTTTATCATATTTGATTATTTTTATCAAAAATGGTCTGCTACCTTGAAAATATGAGATATTTTTCAAATAAGTATCCTGTGGGTATTTGATATACGGCCGCCGACTATTTGCTAAATTCCCTACACACCCTTGATATTCACCCGCTTGGATAATTCCTCAGCGCTCTCAACCCGCTCGGAATAGCGGTCGACCAGATAGTCGGATCGGCCACGGGTGAGGATGGTGAATTTCATCAGCTCTTCCATCACATCCACCATCCGGTTATAAAACGGCGAGGGCTTCATGCGCCCGCCACCATCAAACTCCAAAAACGCTTTTGGAACTGACGACTGGTTCGGAATAACAATCATCCGCATCCAGCGGCCGAGTATTCGCAGTTGATTGACCGTGTTGAAACTCTGAGAACCACCGCAGACCTGCATCAGCGCAAGCGGGCGTCCCTGAGTCGGGCGAACCCCTCCGATGGGTGACAGCGGTAGCCAGTCGATCTGTGTTTTCATCACACCGGTCATGGCCCCATGGCGTTCCGGCGAACACCAGACCTGCGCTTCAGACCAAAGCGACAACTCACGCAATTCCTGAACTTTTGCGTGGCTCTCGTTCTCATCATCCACCAGCGGCAGGCCAGCCGGATTGAAAACCCGAACCTCTGCCCCCAGTCGCGTCAATATCCGTGCAGCTTCTTGCGTTAGTAACCGCGAATAGGATTGCCCGCGCAGGGAACCGTAAAGCATGAGGATGCGGGGCGGGTGGTCAGCGTCGCTCGCTCCGAGCTTGCTGCTATCAATCGGGTGTAATTGATCAGGGTCCAGATTGGGTGTGGGGTCACTCATGGGGCTGTGACAACTTCGCCATCTTCCTTGGTAAAACTTGCGCCTGAGGCAATGTCCAAAAGGTCAAACACCTTTTCTGACGGGCGGCAAAGGGCAACGCCATTTTTGGTGCATACAATCGGGCGGTTCACAAGAACCGGATGCTCCACCATGGCTTTGATTAGCGCCTCATCTGAAATGCTTTCATCGAGCAGTCCCAGTTCTTCAGCTGGTGATTTGGAGGTGCGCAGTGCTTGGCGTGGGCTAAGGTCTGCCGCTGCAAACAGGCCGAGCAATTGCTCTTTGGTCCAGCCGGTTTTCAGATATTCGATCACGACAGGCTCGCCGCTGAACCCACGTATGATTTCAAGCACATTGCGGGAGGTGCCGCAGGCAGGATTGTGATGAATGACGATAGACATAGAATTATCCCTGAGTTTTCGGGTCGAGAAGAAAGCGGCAAAACAAGAGCGCCCAAACAGCGCCTGCCAATTGGGCAGCTACAAACAGCACAACATCATCAGGCCTAATGCCCGCAAATGTATTGGATAAAGACCGCGCAATGGTAACCGCCGGATTGGCAAAAGACGTGGATGCGGTAAACCAGTAAGCAGCAGTGATATATAGCCCCACGGCCATGGCAACGGCACTTTCCTTCGCCTTGATTGTAGCCAGAATGGTAAAAATAAGCCCGAAGGTGGCGATGCCTTCGGAGAACCATTGGGCGTTTCCGGTTCGGGCTTTTTGGCTGAACTGAAAAAGGGCTTCATCAAACATCATATGGGCAATCCACACGCCGATGATGCCTCCAGCAATTTGCATAGCAACGTAAGCAAGGCTGTCACGGGTGCTGATGGCGCGTTTCAAGGCAAACACCAATGTTACGGCTGGATTGAAATGCGCGCCGGAAATTGGACCCAGCATGGTGATCAGAACCACAAGAATTGCGCCCGTTGGAATAGTATTGCCCAAAAGCGCAATAGCGACATTACCGCCCGCCAGTCTTTCTGCCATGATGCCCGAGCCAACGACTGTTGCCAGAAGAAATAGCGTGCCGATAAATTCAGCAGTCAATTTTTGGGATTGAGTATAAGACTTCAATTTCGGCTCCTCAGCAGGCGCAAGCAATTTCGTCGATAACAGGCTGGCAAAGTTCTGGCCGTCCGCCACAACAATCTTCCATTAAAAAACCAAGCAGGCCCTTGAGCGTTTCAAAATTGGCAAAATAGCGGATCGTCCGCCCCTGACGTTCGTTACGGACAAGGTCCGCATGAAGCAGAGCCGCAAGATTTGCCGACATGGTGTTTTGCTTTACGTTGAGCTTCTCTCCGATTTCGCCTGCCAGCAAACCCTTGTCACCGGCTTTCACAAGCAGACGAAAGACTTCAAGCCGAGTTTCCTGGCCAAGAGCACCAAAGGCTGTAAGGGTGGAATTTATATCCATACATCATGATTAATTGATATATTTGAATAGCGCAATACCAAGCCGTTATTTTTTCAGTTCAATCCATCAGGCTTGTCGCTTTTGGCAGGGGGGAGACTTCGCCAAAAAGGTTGTTGGCGAAGCCAATTGGATTTTAACGCACCATCCAGAGCATATCCAACTCATGGCGTTTTGGACCAGCATCTTCGCCAATCAGCAAAGTGCCATTGTTAAGCGCGAGAATATTATCAGGATTTGCCGGAAGATCAGGGTCGCAGGAACCATCTTCCATGGTTTTGCCGACAACATGCGGCTCAAGGCGTGTGATGTTGAAGTCGCTACCGGTTTGCGCGACATAGGTTGCCCCGCAGCCTTCCGCGTTAAGGGCAATGTCTCCGCCGACACTGGTGTCGATAACGCCGGTTGACCAGTCCTTGTGTCCCCAGCTTTTGTCCATCGTGAAGGAAAGAGCAGAAGCTGAAACATAGACTGTGTTTTCGTGGGAAGTCACGCCTTCCAGCTTGTCCCATTCATTGGTGGCGCCCATAGCTGCCGCAGTTCGCCGACTTTCAAGAAAAGCTGCTCGCGCGTCAGCACTTTCTGCAATCTTCCCGTCGCCATTCATGTCCTTGTTCAATTTGGCTTCTGCATAGGCACGAATTTCGTCGTCAGAAATATAATTCGTTTCGCCATCTTTATAGTCTGCCGTTGTTATGCCGTCATATTCGGCAATCCATGAGCCGATATCCGAATTCTGGCCATTGCCCAGCTCAATCCAGCTTACGTCAAAGCCGGCTTTGTTCGGATCAGCTTCCTTATCCTGGGCCAGCTTGGCCGCATATAATGTCCCGGAACTGAGGTCGCCCGCCGTGTCAGCAACGAATTTGAAAAACACGCCGCCCGAGGCCGAATTGTATTTTTTGTCGCTGTAAACAGCTGAATCATCATCGGTCATATAGAGGGTTTTGTTGTCCGGCATGATCGCTGCCGTTTCATGACTCATCCGTCCCGTAGCAAATTGCTTGACCGGCTTTTCAGCGTCCGCGCTGGCCGGGTCCAATATTTCAATCAGATAGCCATAACGATAGGGATTGGCCATCTTGCCGAGATATTTGCTCATGCTTTTAGGTTTGATATAGTTGATGTCATTGCCTTTTTGAAAACTGGCACGCTCATCTTCATCGTGGTTGTCCGGGTGGTTCCAAACAGCAGTATTGTAAAAGAAGTATTCTTCGGCAAGCAGCGGCGTTCCCCAAGGGGTCACCACGCCCGAGCACAATACATTTCCGCCAGCGATGCCCGACAAGTCCACATTGCGGGATTTTGAAAGATCAGCCTGCCACTTACCGTCAATTTTGTTGAGTGTGAGGCGTGACACGGTACTCGCACCTTCACGGCCACCGCCTTCCCATCCAGTGTAAAGATAGGCAGAGTTGTCACCTGTCGGTATAAAGCCGTTGAAGTCAGGTGTGTTGGAAACAAACATCAAATTGCCAGAAGTGTCGTAAACGCCGCCCAAAACTTCACCGGAACCCATTTTCTCGCCAGCCTTGGCAAAAGTAACATAACCGCCAGCCGCTACATTGATGATATCGCGCATGTCTTCGTTCGGGATAGACATGCTGGCTGAAACGTCACTTTCGTTGAACCCGGCAATATATCCAAGGATCGCTGGCGGCGCGTCATCTTTCAGCGTGTTCTTGCCGCCTGGATGCTGGGCATTCAAAAACAATTCTCCAGCTGCGTTTGTGGAAAGGCCCGTGACTTCCGCGCCCGATGGCATGGTCGCGATGCGCACCAATTCTTTGGCGCTCACACCAACGATGCCAGTGCTGATCAAAGCGCCAGCCAATGCGGTGGATGCCAACAAATGTTTAACCAGTGTCATGTCCAAACTCCCTGTTATCGGTTTCGTTCAGTCTTTCGACCGTGAGGTGAAACTGGCTATCAAGAGTTGTTATCACCTTTGTGACGAGAACTCAGCTAAGCACAGGCAATAGCATTTGCTCAAGGGCAAGTTTGAAACTGTCAAGTTCAAGGGGCTGTTAGGGCGTGTGCGTCAACTAATTCACGGCCTGATCAAGGTTCCCGCACCGCCTTCGGTGAACAGCTCCAACAAAACCGCATGGGGTGTTTTACCATTAAGGATTGTTACACCGCCAACCCCTTTTTCCAATGCTTCGATACAATTTTCCACTTTCGGGATCATGCCACCGGAAATCGTGCCGTCTTGGATCATATCTTTGGTCTGGGCAACAGTCAGCTCTTTCTGGAATACTTTATTCTTGTCCATCACGCCTGGAACATCTGTGAGGAACAACAGGCGCTTGGCGCCCAAAGCTCCGGCGATAGCTCCTGCAAAAGTATCGGCGTTGATATTGTAAGTGTGTCCGTCTCGGCCAGGTGCAACCGGTGCGATAACAGGGATCATTTCCGATTTGGCCAGCAGGTCCAGCAGAGTGCGGTCAACCTCAACAATCTCACCGACAAATCCAAGATCAACCTCGCGCTCAATGTTCGAGTCCGGGTCCTTGATGGTTTTCTTGGCCTTTTCAGCAAAAACCATATTGCCGTCTTTGCCGCAAAGGCCAATGGCCCATTCACCCTCAGCATTGATCAGGGCAACAATTTCCTTGTTGATTGAGCCCGCCAGAACCATTTCGACAATGTCCATGGTCTTTTGATCGGTAACGCGTAGCCCGCCTTCAAAACGGGACTCAATATTCATCCGGGTAAGCATGTTGCCAATTTGCGGACCACCGCCATGCACCACAATCGGATTAATACCGGATTGTTTCAACAGTGCGATATCGCGGGCAAATGCCTTGCCCAGTGCTGGGTCCCCCATAGCATGGCCACCATATTTGACCACCACCGTGTGGTTTTCGTATTTCTGCATATAGGGTAAGGCTTTGGAAAGCAGACGCGCCTGTTTTTCAGGCTCACTCAGGTTTTCGAATTCGTCTGTCATTTAAGCTTGTTCCCTTCAAAAATCTGGTGTGGCTGGCAATTCAGCCCCTTGTGCCTATTTATCTGCTATGGTTCAAATGAGCAAACGAGAAACGAATGAAATCGTGGGTTCTGCTTAAGGGAAATTTGATGTCTGACAGCAATATTGAACAGTTGATCGCCAAAATCGCGCTTTCTAACAGAAAGGCATTCGACGATCTTTATTTGGCTGTCAGCCCGAAACTTTTTGCGGTTTTGATGCGTATCCTTAAGAACCGCGAACATGCTGAAGACGGATTGCAGGAAGTTTTTGTTAAAATCTGGCAAAAAGCCTCTTCCTACAGAGCCGGTCAGCAGGCTCCAATAGCTTGGTTGGTAACGATTGCCCGTAATCACGCGATTGATGTGATCAGGGCAAACAAGAGAATTCATGATGATATTGACGATCATTATGAGCTCAAAAGCCCCGAACCTACCCCGGAGCAGGCGTCCATTAACGCTGGTGAACGCGGAAGAATAGATAATTGCCTGGAGGAGTTGGAGCCTCAAAAGGCAGAGGCTGTCGTTTCGGCTTATGTTGAAGGCTACAGCTATCAGGAATTGGCGGATCGTTATTCGATCCCCCTGAATACAATGCGAACATGGCTGCGCCGCAGCTTGTTGAGTTTGAAGGATTGTTTGGACAATGGTTAAGTCCGTCTTGTCAGAACCTGAAGAGATAGATGCCCTGGCCGGCGAATATGTTCTGGGCGTTCTAAGCGCGACCGAGCGCAGGGATTTCGAGCATTTGAGCGCCAGTGTCGCCGATGTGGCAGAGGCTCAATTGCGCTGGGAAAACCGTTTGCAAGCCTTGAACGATGACTATGCCCCTTTAACGCCTCCGGCATCTGTGAAGCGTAAAGTGGACGAGGCGCTGTTTACCACCACCGGCACTACCAGCACGGCTAAAGGCGGCCTTTGGTCGTCTCTCGGCTTTTGGCGTGGCCTGGGCCTTGCCGGTTCAGCGGCGGCTTTGGCTTTTGGAGTCTATTCCACCCGTTTGAATGAAAGCCTGAACGTGTCCAACACACAGCTGGCTGCGGCGCTGGAAGAAAAAAGTGATATCGAAGACACGCTTCAGACGTTTGAAGCAGAACTGGCCGCGCGTAATCAACAATTGACCGGGCTTGAAACCCAACTTGCTGAGAACTCAGAAAAACTGGGTGAGGCTGATCTGCAATTGGCCCAGATTAAGGAAGAGCTCGAAGATGCCTTGACCAGGGAAACGCCTGTGCTGGTGGTTTCTCTTGAGTCCGGCGATACCGATTACCGCTTCTTGGCGGTCCATGAAGAAGGCTCGGACAAGGTTCGCATGACGTTGGTTTCAGGCGCTATTGAGAGTGATAAAGATTTCGAGCTTTGGCTTGTGGAGCCTGAAAAGGACACCATTTCTCTGGGCGTGATTGGCGCGGGTAAGACGGCTGTGGAGCTAACACCGGAATTTGTAAAAATATTCGAGGCTGGCGGTTTGCTCGCCGTTTCTCTGGAACAAAAAGGCGGCTCCCCAACAGGTGTTGCCCAAGGACCGGTTCTTGCGGTAGGTGCCCCTCAGGCGCTGTAAGTGCTGAACCCTGATCTGTCTAGATCAGTTTGGCGATAGCGGCTTTAAGCGTATCAAAACCGGCCTTCTTTTCCGAAGACGTGGAAATGATTTCCGGATAGGCCGCCGGATGTTTTTTGATCTTCTCGAGGGTTTCCTCTTCCAGCTTTTTAACCGCTGGTGGCTTGATCTTGTCGGTCTTGGTCAGCACAACCTGATAGGAGACCGCAGCCTTGTTCAACAAGTCCATGACTTCCAGATCATTGGCCTTGATGCCGTGGCGGGCATCTATAAGCAGATAAACCCGCTTGAGCGTTGAGCGCCCGCGCAGATAATCGAATACCAGTTTGGTCCATTTATCGACAGTTGCTTTAGGCGCTTTTGCAAAGCCGTAGCCCGGCATATCAACCAATGCGAGGGGAGGAAGATCGCCTTTTTCGCCACTGAACCCATCGGGTACAAAAAAGTTCAGTTCTTGTGTGCGGCCTGGTGTGTTGGACGTTCGCGCCAGGCCTTTTTGGTCAACCAGAGCGTTTATCAAAGACGACTTGCCAACATTTGACCGTCCGGCAAACGCAATTTCCGGCGGACCTTCCGGCGGCAGAAATTTCATCGACGGAACACCGCGGATAAAAATCCAGCCTTGGGCAAAAAGAAGACGCCCCTTTTCGATCAATCGAGGATCGGGAGCGTCTTCTGCAAGGTTGATGTCTTCTGGCATTTTTTCTTTCGTATCAGGCGAAGCTATCGCCGGAGCGCCTATTTAGGGTCCGGAGCTTTCTTGCCGAACATGGATTTCAGATTATCCCAAAGCTCAATCTTCACGCCATTCTTGCGCATGATATAACCTTGTTGAAGGATGGAAAGAAGGTTGTTCCAGGCCCAATAGATCACCAGACCAGCTGGGAAGGTTGCCAGCATGAAGGTAAACACAATCGGCATCCATTTGAAGATCATCGCCTGGGTCGGGTCTGGCGGTGCCGGGTTCATCTGCATTTGAGCAAACATGGTGATACCCATCAGCAATGGCCATACACCGATCAAAAGGAAGCCCGGAACATCGAATGGCAGCAATCCAAACAGATTGAAAATCGAGGTTGGATCTGGTGCGGACAAATCCTGCACCCAACCAAAGAACGGCGCGTGACGCATCTCAATGGTCACATAGATCACTTTATAGAGGGCAAAGAAAATCGGGATCTGGATCAACATAGGCCAACAGCCCGCCGCCGGATTGATCTTCTCTTTCTTGTATAGCGCCATCATGTCCTGCTGAAGCTTCACGCGGTCATCGCCCGCGCGTTCTTTCAGGCGGGCCATTTCCGGTTGAACCTTTTTCATTTTCGCCATGGAGGCATATGACAGATTGGCCAGTGGGAACAGGAACAACTTGATGACCACGGTTGTCACCAAAATAGCGACCCCGAAATTGCCGATCTGCTGATAAAGCCAATTCATGCCGATGAAGAGCGGCTTAGTGATCCAGTAGAACCAGCCCCAGTCGATCAATTTGTCAAATTTGTTGAGGCCAAGATCGTCATTGTAGTGATCAATAACAGGTTGTTTTTTTGATCCTGCAAACAGGCGCTGGGTAATCGTATTGGACGCACCAGCCGCGACAGTAAACGGCTTGCTGAGCGTATCTGTTTGATAGCGCGGGCGGCCATTGTCGAAATAGGCAAAGCGCGGTTTGAATTCACCGATCGGTAGCAGCGTGGCTCCCCAGTATTTATCTGTGATGCCAAGCCAACCATCAGGATAAAACCCGCCAGTTGTGCCTGAATATTCCTTTTCATCTTCGATTTCAGAATAATCATATTCCTGAAGGCCATCTTCGCCAAACACACCTACAAGCCCTTCATGCAAAACGTAGACACTTGGCGTGGTAGGTTTACCAAAGCGGGTTACGCGGCCATAGGATGATAGCGAAATCGGGTTACCGGAATTGTTGACAATCTCATCTTTGAACGTGAACAGGAAGTCGTTATCCAGCTCAATGACGCGGCGAAACGCTATGTTTTTGCCATTGGTCCATTCAAGCGTAACTGGATTACCCGGCGAAAGCGTGTTGCTGCCAGATGCTTTCCAATCAGTAGTAGGTCCGGGAACATCGCCTGTATCGGCATTGCCAATAAAACCGAACTCGGCAAAAAACGCCTGATCAGCATTGCTTGGATTAAGTAAAGCAATCAGAGGGCTGTCTTTTTCAATGGTGACGGTCTGATCCTTCAGGCGGAGATCATCCACCCGCCCGGCATTTAGATTGATGGAGCCGATAACATGCTTGTTTTCAAAAGTGATACGCTGGCTGGCAGCAATCGCGTTTTCACGGGTCATGGAAGCAGTGATGGGAACTTGGCTGGCCGAAGGCGCCGCATTATCCAATGTTCCGGCTGAAGGCAATTCACCAGTTGCAGCCGGGGTGCCCGAGGCAGTTTCGCCTGCAGCTGGTGTTGTCGGTTGAACGCGCTGTGCTTCAATTTCAGCGGCCCGTCTTTCAGCTTCCAGTTTCGGGGTTACATAAAAAAACTGCCACCCGATCAGAACCATCACAGAAAGTGCGATCGCAAGCATCGTATTCTTGTTTTGAGCGTCCATTGAGACCATCCAGTTTGATGCTGAAAATCATATTTTCAGCCATTTAAATTGTTCAACTCGCCTTGTTGCCTTTTGCGGCAAGGCGGTCAATGCCTTTTGTAAATTTGCTAACCAGCGACAGGAAAGATTCATCCATTGCGCTGCGTCGCGCCACTACTACCATTTCCCCGCACAGGCTTCTATGCGACGGATTGCTGGCCAGCGATTCAAGTTTGTTTTGCATGGCTGTGGCAATTGCCTGACGCAAACGGCGGCGTATCCGGTTGCGCTCCACGGAATTGCCGATTTTCTTGGTAACCGTATAGCCAATCCTGGGAAATCCCTTTTCACAGCCCGAAAGATTACCCTGAAGAATAAAATCATCGCAATTAAAACGCGGAGCCTGACGCAAAGCGAGAAACTCTGGCCGTCTCTTCAAGGTTGGCAATGGTTTTAATGACGGTGTCATTTATCCAATCCGGTATCGCGCGCAAGTCCAGATATGCAAAAGCCCGGACCAGCCGGGCTATGCGAATGTGTTGGATGCCTCAAATCATGTCGAAGCAAATGTGAAATCAGGCGCTAAGCTTTTTCCGGCCTTTTGCGCGGCGGTTCACGATAACCTTGCGGCCACCAGTTGTCGCCATACGTGAGCGAAAGCCATGACGGCGTTTGCGAACGAGATTACTAGGTTGAAATGTCCGTTTCATGCTTTACCCCTGCCAAGGTCCGGCAGGCCTTCAAAATTGCTGTTTTCAGTAAATGAGAACCCATTTTCTCAATTTTTTCATCTCTCATCAAGGTTGAAAATCCCATTAGAAAGAGACGATAAAACCAAAAAGGCTCTAAAGTTGATCGGCTTATAATTTGCAAAAGCGGCAAAGTCAATCAAATCTGTTCCCTCAGTTCTTGAAAAATACAGATTTTTTGCAGGTTTGCGGATCACTCCAGTGTGCATTTGTTGATACTTTTGTCGACTGTCTCAGATGCCCGACAAAGATAACCTTTTTGTGATCGCGCATCACCATATTTTCAATTGGAAGTGAGAATGCGCGTAAAGCCTTGCCATGGCGTTCCTCAAGCTTCAACAATGCCCTAATAAGAAATCTACTGCCTATCGTTGAGGCCAAACAAGCCAGTCTCGCTAACCAGGTTGAAAGACGCTAAAGAAAGAAACAAAATGGAAAGCGAAACATTGAACAGCCCTGTAGATCATGAGAACAATCCCCCGGTGGTCATGAAAAGCACTTTCAAAAAGTGGGCCCCCTTGGGCGTTATCGCATCCATACTCGGTATTGCCTGGGTAATGGGGTGGTTTGATTATCTCTCCTTGTCCAGTCTTATCATGCATCGTGAAACCTTGGGAGCATTGGTTGCCGATCATTATGTCTTGAGCGTGCTGGCCTATATTGTTATGTATGCCGGACTGGTTGCCATCTCTTTTCCAGGGGCGAGCCTGCTGACGATTGCCGCAGGATTTTTGTTTGGTGGATGGCTTGGTGCAGCTGCAACGGTAATCGCGGCAACGCTTGGTGCCGTGATCATTTTCGAAATTGCCCGCACATCATTCGGTGAAGCCATGCAAAAGCGCACTGGAAAATTCGTTGAGAAAATGCGCAAAGGGTTTCAGGAAAACGCGTTTTCCTATTTGTTGACCTTACGCCTTACGCCCATCTTCCCGTTCTGGGTCATGAATATTGTACCAGCCTTGCTGAATATGAAACTCATGCCTTATGCGGTGGCAACCTTTCTAGGCATTATTCCCGGAACCATTGCTTATTCCTTTATTGGTTCGGGCCTCGACAGTGTGATCATGGCTCAGGAAACGGCCAATCCCGGATGCGCTGCCAATGGCACTTGTCAGATTGATCCAGGTTCATTGATCACTACCGATGTGATCATTGCCATGGTAGGGTTAGGGTTGATTTCACTGATGCCGGTGATCGTGAAAAAATTCAGAAACAAACCCGCCCAAAATTGATAACTTAGTGAAATACTGATCTACGGATCCTGTTGAATATTGAAAGCTGTTAATATGTCTCAAATTCTCACTCCCGATATTTGCGTTATTGGCGCGGGCTCCGGCGGGTTGACTGTAGCTGCGGCTGCTGCCGCTTTTGGTGTTGATGTGGTGCTGATTGAAAAGGGCAAAATGGGCGGCGATTGCCTCAATTATGGCTGCGTTCCTTCAAAAGCCATTCTTGCTGCTGGTAAACATGCCCATGCGATCCGCGAAGCGGCTCATTTTGGCGTGTTTGCCGATGAGCCAAAAATAGATTTTCGAAAAGTAAACCAGCACATCAAGTCTGTTATCGATTCGATTGCGCCGAATGATTCAGTTGAGCGCTTCACAGCTCTTGGGGTGAAAGTGATTGAGGCTGCCGGTAAGTTTATTGATGCGTCCACCGTTGAGGCCGGAGATTACACAATCAAGGCAAGACGTTTTGTGGTCTCCACTGGGTCCTCGCCTTTTGTCCCGCCAATCAACGGCTTGGATACTGTTGAGTATTTTACCAATGAAACCATTTTCGAAAACAAGCGCAAGCCAGCCCATTTGATTGTCATTGGCGGCGGACCGATCGGCATGGAAATGGCCCAGGCCCATTTGCGTCTTGGCTCCAAGGTTACCGTGGTTGAAGGGTTGAAGGCTCTTGGCAAGGATGATCCTGAATTGGCTGCAATTGTATTGGACAAATTACGCGAAGAGGGTCTGGAAATCCTTGAAGGGGCGCAGGTTACCTCAGTTGAAAAACGCGGCAAATCCGGCATCACGGTTAACTACAAGATTGGAGACGCTGAAGGTTCAGTCGATGGGTCTGATCTTCTTGTGGCAACCGGGCGCGCTGTTAATGTTGAAGGTCTTGGCTTGAGCGAAGCCGGCATCACCTATGATCGAAAAGGCATCAAGGTGAAGAGCGATCTTCGCACGACCAATCGGAAGGTCTATGCCATTGGCGACGTCGCCGGGGGACTGCAATTTACCCATGTGGCTGGCTATCATGCTGGCCTCGTCATTCGCGGTATTTTGTTTCGTAAAAAGGCGGTTCCAAACAATCACATCATTCCTTGGTCAACCTATACGGATCCTGAAATGGCGCATGTAGGATTGGCCGAAGCCGATGCCATGGAAAAGTATAAACAGCTCAAGATATTGCGTTGGCCCTATCATGAAAATGACCGAGCTCAAGCCGAACGCAAGACAGCCGGCATGATCAAGATGGTTACCGATAAAAAGGGTAAAATCCTTGGCGTCTCCATAGCCGGAGCCAATGCCGGAGAAATGATCAATATCTGGGCTCTGGCGATTTCCAAATCCATGACGGTTAAAGATGTTGCAGGCTATATTCCGCCATATCCAACCATGAGTGAAATCGGCAAACGCGCCGCCACCTCCTTTTATTCGCCCTATCCCAACAAGCCGTGGATACGCAGTCTGGTGAGCTTTTTACGGAAATTCGGATAAACATGCTGGAAGATCCCTCCAGAAACAGTGCGGCGAAAATGCCCTCGCAAAGTCAGAAAAAAGTGGCCGCGCGTTTTCGCCAAAGCGTGGCCCGTGGTCTGTCGGGTCGACTGCTGGTCTTGACGATTGTGTTCGTGATGATTGCGGAGGTGCTGATCTTTGTGCCTTCGGTAGCGAATTTTCGAAATGTCTGGCTTCAAAATCATCTGGATACGGCTGAAACCGCCTCGATTGTCTATCTGGATGGTTCGGACACCATGCTTTCGGAAATGGCCCAGGAAGACCTGTTGAAAGCGACCCAATCACTCAGCGTCTCAATCCGCGAAGGTTCGGTGTCGAGGCTGATGGCAGCAAAGCCTTCTACCGGAATGATTGATGAAAATATTCAGCTCGGTGTAATGCAACCTTTCGTTTCGCTCAAAAGTGCCTTGTCGACTTTGTTTTTTGGCGGCGACCGGATTTACTCGGTCTCCGGACCCATGAAATCCGGCAATTCTGAAATCCAGCTGGTTCAGGAGGATAAATATCTGCGCGCTGCGCTTTTGACCTATTCGCGGAACATTCTCTTGATATCGCTTGTCATTTCACTGATCACGGCAAGTCTGGTCTTTATGGCGCTGTATTGGATGATCGTTCGCCCGATTATCAAACTATCCTCCAATATGGATGAATTTTCCCAACATCCCGAAAACGTCAATCTTGTTTTCAATCCCACCGGACGAAAAGATGAAATCGGCATAGCAGAAGAGCGCCTGTCCTCGCTTCAAAGTGATCTGCAGGCGACCCTGCGCCAAAAACAGCATCTGGCCGAATTGGGGCTCGCTGTTTCCAAGATCAATCATGATTTGAGGAATATACTTGCCTCAGCCCTTTTGTTCTCTGATCGTCTGACGGAAATTTCTGACCCCACGGTCCAGCGCTTTGCGCCAAAACTGTTGAAGACCATAGACCGGGCCGTTGAATATACCAGATCCGTTCTGGATTATGGGCGGGCAATGGAAAGCCCCCCCAAATTGCGGACCCACAATCTGCGTGCATTGATCAGCGAGGTCGGTGACACTTTGGATGCCGAGCGGGAGGTCAATTTTCTCTGGCAAAACAAGGTTCCGGAAAACCTTGATATAGTCTGCGACCATGAACAAATCTTCCGGGTGGTACTGAACCTCGGTCGTAACGCTGTTCAGGCGATGGAATCTGAAGAATGTGAAAGTCGTGAAAGACGATTGACGGTCATCGCCGATCAGGACACCAATATGTTGAGCATCAGAATCATTGATACGGGACCGGGCATTCCCCCGCTCCAACAGGATAAATTGTTCGAGGCCTTTCAGGGCTCTACAAAGGCCGGTGGAACAGGTTTAGGTTTGGCAATCGCCAACGAATTAATCCGCGCCCATGGCGGAGCAATTCAGCTGGAAAGTTCCAGCTCAACCGGCAGCACGTTTCTGATTACGCTTCCGATCATCTGATTTACCGGCGTTGAATGGGCGCCGTATAAATTCTTCTGTCTTGCCGTCTCTGAAAAGAAAAATTGGCTGGTTGGAAAATTCAATGATTCTCGGCTTGCTTTTCATCGCCATTCCAATTACCTACACCGCAACTTTGGTAATCAATGCTTCTTTTCAAGAGGCAGAAGCCAAAGCATGATGCACCCGTAGCTCAGCTGGATAGAGCACCAGACTACGAATCTGGGGGTCGGGCGTTCGAATCGCTCCGGGTGCACCATTAAAATCAATTCGCGAAGCGAATGTGAGCTTAACCATCAAACGGATTCTGGGTGACACTCGTTTCGTAGAAACGATAAGAGTTTTGCGCGTTCGAAGTCTTAAAACCAGAGCAGGCCATGTTCTCCACACCAGCTTCGCTTTTCTTGCATTCCCCGCGAACCAAATTTCATTTGGATCAAGTGGGATCAAGGACGAAGCAGCAGTTTATAGATGAAGCGGCCGACTATAAAGGCGCAACCATTTGAGTCCTGACCCTAGCTTTCCTGCAATTGCCTGAGGTTTAAGCTTACCTTTTCGTAAACGGAAAAAAATTCTTGAACCTCCTAGCCAATGCGCCAAGTTAGTGTTTAACTTGATTTGAGGAAATCATACCGTTTTGGGAGGAATGGGTTTGGAGATAATGCAATTGATCATGAGTGGCCTTGCAAATGGCTGCATCTATGGATTGATCGCTCTCGGATTTGTGCTGATTTATAAAGCAACCGAAGCTGTTAATTTTGCCCAAGGCGACATGATGATGTTTGGTGCATTCATCACCCTTGGCCTAACCAATTCAAATCAGATGGATTTACCCTTTTGGGTTTCTGTTCCTTTGGCCATCATACTGATGGGATGCTTCGGTTATTTGCTGGATCGCATCATCATTCGTCGCATGTTTGGCCAAAGCCAGGTTTCCGTCGTTATCCTCACCATTGCTATTGGTTTCGTATTGCGCTTTGCAGCCGGAACCATTTGGGGGCATGAGCCTCAATCTTTGGAATCGCCCTTCGCCGGGAAAGACATAACCTTTGGCGGTGTTGTTCTAGGGCTGGATGAGGTCGTTGTCATTGGCGCGACAATGCTGCTTACCCTTGGCTTTTACATCTATTTCAACAATACAAAACTGGGTGTTGCGATGCAGGCATCCTCGCAAAACCAGCTGGCTGCCTATTACATGGGTATTCCGGTCAAGCGCGTTCAGTCGCTGATCTGGGCCTTGTCTGGAATGATGGCTGCCATTGCCGGCATTCTATATGCTTCCAAGGGGTCGATTGATCCGAGCGCCGGACTGATCGGCATCAAGGCTTTCGCCGCTGCGGTTATCGGCGGCATGGGCAGTCTGCCGGGGGCTTTGCTCGGCGGCATCATTATTGGCGTCGTTGAGCCTTTCGCGGCCCGTTATGTGGCAGCAGGCTATAGTCAGGTCGCGCCCTATCTGCTGCTGTTCCTGGTTCTGGTTTTCCGGCCTCACGGAATTCTCGCCCAAGTTCATCGTAAGAAGGTGTAATCGCCATGCGTATCTTGTTTAAAACCTCTTACGAAGATGATCTCGGTCTTTTCAAACATGGTCATCATCGCTTCTGGTATATCCTGCTTTTTGTCGTGATGCTCGCGCTGCCATTTCTGATCGGTGACTATATGGTCGGTGAGTTCACCAATGTCTTGATCTGGGCCCTGGCGGGCATGGGGCTGATGATACTGGTCGGCCAGACAGGGCAGGCATCACTCGGTCATGCTGCGTTTTTGGCGATTGGCTGCTATGCCAATGTGATCTTGCAAACCCGCCTTGGTTTGCCATTCGTGATCAGCTTCCCTCTGGCAGGATTGATCACCGGTTTCGCAGGCGTCTTATTGGCAATCCCGACAACCCGTCTGCACGGGATTTATCTTGCCATTGCAACGCTTGCAGCCTCCATCATCATTGAAGACGTCATCGTATTGGCTGAGCCACTAACCGGCGGAGTTAACGGTCTTTTTGCGCCAGATATCAATCTGTTCGGCTACTCTATCAACCGCTATGTGGACCCGTCAGCCTTTTACTGGTTGACCTTCAGCGTCGTCGTGGCTGTGGTATTTTTCTATAAGAATCTTTTGCGCTCCCCCCTTGGCAGGTCCTTTGCTGCGGTTCGCGATTCTGAAATCTCCGCTCAGGCAATGGGGGTCAATGTCGCCAGAACCAAGGCGTTGTCCTTCGGCATCTCAACGGCTATCACGGGTCTTGCCGGCGCATTGATGGGCCATTTTGCGGGCATCTTCACTAATGAAACCTTCAACGTGATCATCTCCATCACTTTACTGCTGATGATTGTGGTTGGTGGTGTCGGGACGATCCACGGAGCATTTTTGGGTGCAATTGTTGTTGCCTTCCTGCCGCAATTCCTGTCCATCGCACGAGGCTGGATCAGCGATGCCATGGGGATCACATCCCTTGTTATTCCAGGTCTTGAGACTGCCGTGTTCGGCCTGATCCTGATCTTCTTTATCTTGTTCGAACCCATGGGGCTTTACGGGATATGGCTGAAAATCAGAACCTATTTTGAACTTTTCCCATTCTACCGAAAAGACATGTTCCGCCGTCAGAAATCCTATCTAAAAACGGAGCGTATGCGTTGAGTTTATTGCAAGTCCAGAATGCGACCTTGAAATTTGGCGGCGTTGTCGCGGTCAATGATGTGTCCTTTGATGTGGAAGAAGGCGAAGTCTTTGCGCTGGTGGGACCCAATGGCGCTGGCAAGTCGACACTGTTCAATTTGATCTCGCGCTTTTATGATCCCTTTGAGGGTGAAATTCTGTTTGATGGCGAGAGCCTTTTAAAACATCCCGCCCATGATATCGCCAATCTGGGCATAGCGCGGACTTTCCAGAATATTGAATTATTCGAACAGGCAACGGTTCTGCAGAATCTGCTGGTTGGGCGTCACAGATTTAGAAAATCCAATATGCTGTCAGAACTTTTGTTCCTGCCATCGGTTCATAAGAAAGAGCTGGAAAACCGCGCCGCCGTGGAAGAGGTCATCGATTTTCTCGATCTTCATCCCTACCGCGAGAAATATATTGCCGGCCTTCCCTACGGTGTTCGTAAAGTCGTTGAGATGGGCAGGGCGCTGGCGATCAAACCGAAACTGCTTTTGCTCGACGAACCAGCTTCTGGTCTCTCCGTTGAAGAAACCCAGGACGTGGCGTTCTGGATCGAAGACATGAAAAAACAGATGGGCATTACAGTGCTGATGGTTGAGCACGACATGCATCTGGTATCTTCGGTTTCCGACCGCGTGCTGGCCCTTGCCGATGGTAAAATGCTTGCCATGGGCACGCCAGCCGAGGTGCAAAGCCACCCAGATGTTATCGAGGCTTATATCGGCTCAAGCGATGATGAAGAGGATGCCGCATGAGCGCTTCGACCAAAGAAAAAACGGGCAATTCCTCTGCTTCGAATGACACTGTTCTTCGCATTGTCAGCCTTGAAAGCTATTACGGGCCTATTATGGCCCTTCGCGGTGTGTCGCTCTCGGTTCGAAAAGGTCAGATCGTTACGGTTCTTGGCGCTAATGGTGCTGGCAAAACCACGTTGATGAAAACCATTTCCGGCATCATGGATCCGGAAAAAGGCCAGATATTTTATGGTGACAAGGATATTGCCGGAAGCGAGCCAGACGAAGTCGTGAACCAGGGCATTGTTCATGTTCCTGAAGGCCGCGAAGTCTTTCCGCTCTTGTCTGTCGAGGAAAATCTTGAAATGGGTGCCTTCACCCGCAAGGACCGTGATGCCATTGCCGCCGATAAGGAACTGGTGTTCAGCTATTTTCCAATTTTGAAAGAACGTAGAAAGCAATCTGCCGGAACCATGTCAGGCGGTCAGCAGCAAATGCTGGCAATCGGTCGTGGTCTGATGGCCCGTCCGAAAGTGATGTTGCTGGATGAGCCGAGCCTCGGTCTTTCACCGCTTTTGACCAAGGAAATTTTCACCATCATCAAACGCCTCAACAAAGAGCAGGGCGTGACCATGTTGCTGGTAGAGCAAAACGCCAAGGTTGCCCTGGATGTTGCCGACTATGGCTATGTGATGGAATTGGGACGTATCGTTATCGATGGCGAAGCAGCCAAGCTGAAAGCCTCCAAGGATATTCAGGAGTTTTATCTCGGTGGTTCTGGTGGCGACCAGCAGCGTGAGCAAAAGCGTTGGAAACAAAAGAAGACTTGGCGTTAATCTAGCTGAAAGGGTGATCCATGACTGTGCATGAAAAAATCAATTCAGCCGATGGTGTAGAGACCATTCGCATCAATGGCATTTCCACCAATAAGGATTTGTCAAAGGGTCCATTCGTGATCGATGGATGCGACACACTTGTCAAAGTGTTCGCCAAACGCTGCGCTGAACTGAAGACTAAAACCGCCCACCGCGAAAAAGATTTTGGTATCTGGCTGTCTTTTGACTGGAGCGAGTTCTGGGAAAATACCAAACAAATCGGACTCGGTCTTCGCTCGCTCGGTTTGAAGCGCGGCGAAGTGGTGTCCATTCTTTCAGAAGACAACAAGGAATGGATTTACACCGACATTGCGACCCAGTGCATCGGCGGTATTTCATCCGGCATTTACACAACTGATTCAGCGTCTCAGTTGAATTATCTCGTCAATGATTCCGACACCAGGTTTCTGTTTGTCGAGAATGACGAGCAATTGGACAAATATCTGGAAGTTCAAAAGGAGCTGCCGGACCTTGTAAAAGTGATTGTCTATGATCGCGAGGGTCTTCACGACTTTGAGCATGACAAGGTGATTTTCCTTGACGAGCTTTATGCTTTGGGCCGGGCTTTTGAAAAAGAAAATCCGGGTTTGTTTGAAACCGAAATCGCCAAGTCATCTCCTGACGATATTGCAATTCTGGTCTATACCTCCGGAACAACCGGCCCGCCAAAGGGCGCAATGATCACCCATTCCAATATCATGTTTTCGCTGGCTTCAGGCCTGACATCGGTTCCATCTTATCCGACAGATGATCAAGTGTGCTTTCTTCCTTTGTGTCATATTCTGGAAAGGCTATTTTCCGGTTTTGCCCCGATTATCTCGCGGGCGACGGTCAATTTCGCCGAAAGCCCTGAAACAGTGTTTGAAAATGTGCAGGAGGTCAGCCCGCACACTTTCGTGGCAGTGCCGAGGGTATGGGAAAAAATCTATTCACGCGTCATGATCATGATCGGCGATGCAACACCTACGCAGAAATGGGCTTTCAAAAAAGCCATGGAAGCGGGCATGAAGCGGGTGGAATATGAGTTTGCTGGAGATTCGGTTCCCACCAGTGTGGCTCTCAATTACAAGTTCTGGGACTTTGTGGTTCTTAGAAATGTTCGCAGAATGCTGGGCATGGATCGTCTTCGCCGGGGAGGGTCTGGCGCCGCACCGATCTCTCCTGATCTGTTGAGATGGTATCATGCCGCCGGTATTCCCCTATTAGAAGGCTATGGTATGACTGAAAGCGCCGGAGTTATTTCGATCAATACGATTGAAGATAACAAGAACTCAACTGTTGGCGTTGCTGTTCCGGGGGCAGAAATCCGCATCGCGACGGATGGCGAAATTCAGTACAAGGCCGGCAATGTTTTCAAGGGGTATTGGAAGATGCCGGAAAAGACAGCCGAGACCTTCACCAAGGATGGCTGGCTTCGTACCGGTGATGTGGGCCGTCTGGACAATCAGGGCTGGCTTACGATTACAGGCCGTTTGAAAGATATCATCATTACCGCGGGCGGTAAAAACATAACCCCGGCTGAAATCGAAAACAGGCTGAAATTTTCGCCTTATATTTCTGATGCAGTGGTGATTGGCGACAAGCGCAAATATCTCTCCTGCCTGATCATGATTGATCAGGAAAATGTGGAGAAATTTGCCCAGTCCAAACGCGTGCCATTCAGTGATTTCCGCTCACTCTGCGCCGCGCCCGATGTTGTAGAATTGATTGCCGGTGTCGTCGAAGATACGAATGATCAGTTCGCCAGAGTTGAACAAATCAAAGAATTCAGGCTCATTGATATTTTGCTAACCGCAGAAGATGATGAACTGACTGCCACAATGAAACTCAAACGCAGTTTCGTTGAGAAAAAACACAAGGCACTGATCGATGCCATGTATTCCAATTGATAGATCATCCAAAAGGGAGGAATGATATGAAAAATAAAACAATCAACACACTAGCAGGCCTTGGTCTTGCGGCCGCACTAACGGCAGGCATGGCAAGCGCGGCATCAGCCCAGCAGGGCGTGACCGATACAGAAATTCTGATCGGTTCCAATGGCGACCAGTCAGGACCATTTGCAGCCTTCAACATTCAGGCCATCAAGGCTGCCCAAATGGAATTTGACAAGGTAAATGCCGCTGGCGGTATTCACGGTCGTCAGATCAAGCTGATCGTGGAAGATCACCAATATCAGGTTCCTAAAGCTGTTGCGAATTTCAACAAGCTGATCAATTCTGATGGTGTGTTTGCGATGATCCTAAATCTTGGAACTTCGCATAACATCGCAGGCTTCCCAATGATGGAGCCGAAGAAAATTGCCAATATCTCTCCGCTTACATCTGCCCGTCAGATGATTGAGGGTGACATCACCTATAAATATGCAGGCGCGTCCTCATATTATGATCAGTTGCGCGCTGGCATCAGTTATCTGGTGCCTGAGAAAAATGCTGAAAACATTTGTGCCATGTATATTCCTTCTGATTTCGGTATAGAAATTCAGGAAGGCGCTAAGGCGATGACCGAAGAGCTTGGCAAAACCTGGGCAGCTGAAACAACACACAAGCCGGATGAAGGTGATTTTGTTGGCGCGTTGAGTAAATTGCGTGAAGCAAAGTGCGACGTGATTGCTCTTGCTCTTGGCGTTCGTCAGGTGATTGTAACGGTTGCTACTGCCAAGAAACTGGGCTGGAATGATGTGACCTTTATCGGTTCATCAGCCGGGTTCCATGAGATAATTGCTTCTCAAAAAGGTGGGATCACCGATGGTTATTATGCAGCGGCTGGCTGGGCTGATTACAAGCCACGTATGAGCGATCCTCGCGTGAAGGCTTGGCATGATGAATTTGTGGCTAAATATGGCGGTGAAGTTCCCGGCATGGCGGCAATTCTTGGATATGGTGCAGCAAGAACGCTTCTTGAGGGTTTGAGTAATGCTGGACAGGATTTAACACCAGAAAGCCTCAAAGCAGGTATTGAGATGATTGGTTCTGGATTCTATCCTGCACGCGATATCATCGGTGACGTTGATATTGCCTACGGACCAGAGGATCACCAAGGTGGTGACCTCATCGTTATCTCAAAGGTCGAAAACGGAGTATTCAAAGAGATCACCCGTAAATAGATCTCAAACGTCTATCCAAATTCTGAGCGCCCGGTTGCAAGATCGGGCGCTTTATTTTTGTTGAAAAGGTTATGCCAAAACAGCGATCACCTTACAAAAGGGAATTCTTGCTCAATAAAAGACCCATCC
>JBAUHS010000119.1:0-5207 GCA_049680405.1 Salaquimonas sp.
ACGTCTGAAAGTTCCGCCCGGCGGACGGCTATCTAGGGTCAGGACTCATTAATTGACACGATATGGTGGGAGGGAATTTGATTTGATGACAGGAGCAGATGCGACGGAAACCTTCTGGTTTTCAAGCATTTGCGACGCCGCATCAGGACAAATTTACCCCATCCAAGGGACACTCCACTATGACTGCAGACTACTTCGTCAAAGCTCTCAACCGGGGGAAAACCTCGATTTTCGATCTTTTCCTTGTATTTCTTGTCATAGCGGGCGCCATTTCGCATTCATTAATGGGTCCTGACCCTACATAGTTTCCTGCCATTGGAAACTCAAGCGAACTAATTTGAAATCACTAATCTTCCCACTTGAAAGTATTTGGAACAATTTGGTAATAATGATGTATTCAGCCAGCGTTCATTTTTTAATGCTAAATTGGTTGGAACAATATACGAGAGTAAAAATGTCCAATACGAAAAACATCAACACTGCAAAATTTGCCATTGGCCAGCTGGTTCGCCATCGAATTTTTCCGTTTCGTGGCGTGATATTTGATGTGGATCCAGAATTTTCCAATTCCGAAGAATGGTATGAATCCATACCGGACGAAATTCGCCCTCGCCGTGACCAGCCGTTTTATCATCTGTTTGCCGAAAACGAAGAGACCGAATATGTCGCTTATGTTTCGGAACAAAATCTTCTTTATGACGAAGATAGAAATCCGGTTCGCCACCCTCAGGTTGATGAGATATTTGTTCGTTCTCCCGATGGAGACTACCAGTCCAAGAAACGCCAGACACACTAACGAACCCGCTAGCTCGGTCATTCCACCGGTTTCTTAGCACTCCCAATGCAACATACTGACACGAAAAAACCGACGCTCATTCGAACGTCGGTTTGATACAATAAATCTTGGCTTGCTTGTTGAAGATCAGTTACTTGTCTTCGCTGCATCCTGTGCTTCTTGAAGCTTTACGCGGGCCTCTTCAGCTTTCTTGCGAAGCTCTTCTTGCAACTTTTGTTGTTGTGCGGCCAGTTCTTCCTGCTGGATAGGAGGGCCATCATAAGCTGCAGTGAACCCTTCAAGCGTAATCTCAATCGGATTTGGCTGGTTGCGAACATTGGTAGAGGCAACAATCAATTTGCCTCCGCTTTTTAGAAGCGTCACCAGGTTATCGTCCAGTTTGACTTCTGCAATACAGTTTTGCGGGAAGCAATAAAGATATGGGATCGTTGTTTCTGATTTGTCATCGACTCGCAACTTGATGCCACTTGGAATCAATCGGCCAGACGGAACAGTTATCTGGAACACGCGGCGGTTTACTTCGCCTTTTACGTCGATAAGACTGATAGCAGTGACCACCTGCCCGGTGCTGGCAACAGATTGTATCTGTGTGTTGCAAATATCATTCGCGTCCTGCTTGGCGCAAACCTTGAACCAACCACCCGGACGCGGTTGAGCTTGAGCAGAAGCAGAAGAAGTTGCTCCAACAACGCCAACCATCGCGCCAAGCGCAATAGCAGCCACTGTATTAATTTTCATATTTGGGGCTTTCATAAAAATCCCTTTTCCCATCTAAAATCTAAACTCTGTTCAATAGCATCGACCCAAAGCCCAATGATATTGATGAACCTGCCAACATCTTGTGGGCTTTATAGCCCCGAATTCAATTACTGCAAGTATTGCTTCACTTCATACAAAGCAAGAATAACCGCAAAATCGATTCATGTCGAATGTCATCGCCGCCGTTTCGCGCCACAAATAAGGCAGGACAATGACTGAAACTCAATATCTTGTAATTGCTTCCACTCAATACAGCGACAGATAATCCAGTCCTAACCTACGTTTGCCCCATTGGTTCTGATAATAATCGCAAATCAAAGAGATTCGTTTTACCAGGCTGTGCAAGGAAACCTGATGCTAGACCATAAATCCACGCATTCTAAATCGATAGATAGGCTTTTGTTTATGACCGCCCCTAAAGCCACATCAGTAATATTGTTGGCCTTGGCCTGCGTTCTCAGCCTTTTGGCAACACACTCACTTTCCTTTGCACAATCTGAAGCATCCCTAACAACAAGCGGGCCGAGCCACGCGATTGCAATGTATGGCGAGCCTATGCTGAATGCAGACTATACTCATTTATCTTACGTGAACCCGGATGCTCCCCAAGGCGGCAAGATTGCCTACGGGGTTATTGGCAGTTTTGAATCAGTCAATCCCTTCATCCTGAAAAGCATGCGTAACACTGCCCGCGGTATGTGGGACCCCGAATATGGCCATCTTTATTTTCAAAGCCTGATGACCCGCAGCAAGGATGAGCCCTTCACGCTTTATGGTCTATTGGCAGAAAAAGCTGAAATGCCTGATGACCGCTCCTGGATTGAATTCACTTTGAACAAAAATGCAAAATGGCATGATGGCAAGCCCGTCACGCCCGAAGACGTGATTTTTACCTATGAGCTTTTGACAAACAAAGCGCGCCCACCCTTTTCCACCCGGACCAAACGCATCCAGTCCATTGAAAAAACCGGTGACTTGAAGGTCAAGTTCATCTTCAACAAGGATTCAAATCGAGAATTTCCGTTGATTATTGCAGGATTCACCCCCGTCTTGCCAAAACATGCAATCAATCCAGACACGTTTGACGAGTCCTCTTTGACGCCAATTTTGGGTAGCGGCCCTTACAAGATAAGTTCGATTGATGCAGGCAAGCATATCAAATTCGAAAAAGACCCGAACTATTGGGGCAAAAACCTACCTGTCGCCAATGGCCAGTTCAACTTCGACGAAATCACCATCGAGTATTTCCGCCAGCAAACGACCCTTTTCGAAGCTTTCAAAAAAGGCTTGGTAGACGTTTATTCCGAAGGTGATCCGGCGCGCTGGCAACGCGCCTATGATTTTGAAGCTGTTACGATCGGAGATATCATCAAGGCCGAGTTCACATCCGAAGACCCGGCAAATATGAGCGGCTTTGTGTTCAACACACGCCGTACCATTTTCGCTGATCCTGTCGTTCGCGAAGCATTGGTCACGGCCTTTGACTTTGAAACACTCAACAAGACATTGTTCTTTAACGCCTACACCAGAACTCAAAGCTTTTGGGAGGGCTCGGAGCTTTCTTCTGTTGGCAGACCGGCCAGTGCCCTTGAAAAGTCTATTCTTTCCGGATTCCCGAATGCTGTCGCGCCGACCGTTATGAATGGCAGCTGGAAACTGCCTGAAACCGATGGTCGCGGCGGTGATCGAAAAATCCTGCGCAAAGCCTTCAAACTGCTATCAGAGGCTGGCTATAAGCAAAAAGATGGGGCCCTATACGGACCTGATGGCAAAGCCTTCTCCTTTGAAATCATGACACGCAATCTTACCGAAGAAAAACTTGCCCTTTCGTTCAAAACCACATTGGCCAAATTGGGGATTGCTGTTGAAATTCGCTCGGTAGATGACGCTCAATATCAGCAAAGGCTCAACACCTTCGATTATGACATGGTTGTGGGCGCATATAACGCTTCTCTTTCACCAGGCATTGAGCAGGCCTGGCGCTGGGGGTCGGAAGCCAAAGATATTGAAGGCAGCTTCAACTTTGCAGGCGTTTCCAATCCGGCAATTGATTTTCTGATCAAGAGAATTGTCGAGGCAACCGAACGCGAAGAATTTGTAGCCGTTGTCCGCGCTATGGACCGCGTGTTGCTTTCGGGAAATTACATCATTCCGCTCTATCACCTTAAAGGCAAATGGATCGCGCATAGAAGTTATTTGGATTATCCGAAGAAAACTGCTCTATACGGCAATCAATTTCCCGTATGGTGGCATAAGGAAGCAAAGTAATGGCAAGCACAAAACCTATTTCAGTTGATATCGTTTCCGATGTGATGTGCCCATGGTGCTATATCGGGCAAAAAAATCTGGAAGCAGCCAAAGCAATCGCAACAGAAATTGATGTGGATGTGCATTGGCGTCCCTACCAGTTGGACCCTACGCTGCCACCTGAAGGAAAAGATCGCCAAACCTATTTGAATGAAAAATTCGGCGGCGAGGAAAAAGCCGGACAAATCTATCAAAGGGTAAAAGACGCCGGCTCCCAAAGCGGAATTGATTTCCGGTTCGATCTGATGAAAGTTTCACCCAACACACTGGATGCCCATCGCGTAATCCGCTGGGCCGGTAGCGTTGGTTCCGAGATACAGGACAAATTGGTTAAGCGCCTGTTTCAGCTGTTCTTTGAAGAAGGTGCCAATGTGGGGGACACAGACATATTGCTGGAGGCGGCCAAGTCGGTTGGAATGGATACTCAGATTATAAAGGATCTGCTGGCCAGCGATAAAGACAAGAAAGAAGTACAGATCGATATCCATCAAGCTCAGCAAATGGGTGTAACAGGCGTACCATTTTTCATTCTTGCCAATAAGTATGCTTTGTCTGGCGCACAGCCCCCGGAAGTGCTCGCCAACGCCTTGCGCCAGATATCCGCAGAAGTCGCTGAAACAGCTCAATACACAGGCGAAGACGGTAATGCAGAAGGTCCGATCACAAACTGATCGCAGAAAATCGCATCAAACATGAGATAGATACAAAAAAGAGCGCATCAGCGCTCTTTCTTCGTTGTAATGCATATTATTGCAATGCAATCAATCGTCCCGATATACCTTCTCGCGGCGCTCGTGGCGCTCCTGGGCTTCAATTGAAAGCGTCGCGATAGGACGTGCTTCCAAGCGCTTCAGGCTAATCGGCTCGCCGGTATCTTCACAATAACCGTAGGTGTTTTCTTCGATACGGCGCAAAGCTGAATCAATCTTGGAGATCAATTTACGTTGACGGTCACGAGCCCGTAGTTCGATCGAGCGATCAGTTTCCGATGACGCACGGTCGGCTGGGTCAGCCTGCTTACCAGACTCATCCTGCAACACTTCAAGCGTCTCTTTGGATTCGCGCAGAATGTCCGCTTTCCACTCTTTAAGCTTCGCGCGGAAATATTCCTTTTGACGTTCATTCATGAACGGCTCTTTGGTCGATGGTTTGTAAGGTTTTGAACTAATATCTACTTTGCCCAATTTCACCTCCTGCGTTAAAGGCGCTTATAGCGATGCAGAAACAAAGGAGCAAGCACCGATTTACGACATATCACGAAGAAATCATCAAATATATTTTATTGCAAATATCAGCTTATTTATTGCCCAATGCTGCACAAAATTGCGCCAAAACGGACACAAAA
>JBAUHS010000120.1:0-22063 GCA_049680405.1 Salaquimonas sp.
GGGTCCCCATTCTGGGACCTCACATATTCACCAAAACCATGCAGGGCAACTGCTCTTATGAATGCGGATTTCATAGATTATTCCTATTAAATGCCCATCTGTCCTATATTAGTAACAAAACTGTCGCAAAAATGCTACAAAAAACGACGCAAGGTAAACAAATTCGAAAAACCGTAGAAGATTGTTTTCATTGAGAAAATTATAGTGTAGAAAATGCCTCATTGGAATCTGCGTATTTATTAGGCAAAAATTTGGGCGCTTCGAGCGCAAAGGGGGCTAAAATTATGAGCGAAGAAACAACAACCAGAGCAACTCTGGCTGATGCAGTTCACTCAAAAGTAGGTTTATCAAGAACCGAGTCTTCCGATATGGTAGACCTGTTTTTTGACATTATTTCTGATACTTTAGTATCAGGAGAACAAGTCAAACTTTCCAATTTTGGCAATTTCAAAATCAATGACAAAAATCAGCGAATAGGACGAAATCCTAAAACGCTGCAAGAAGTGGTGATCACTCCGCGAAGGGTGGTAACCTTTGCCGCTTCACCGGCCCTTAAAGATGCGGTTGCCGATGGCTGCTTCAAAGTCTTCAAACTAAAAAAGACCGCTTAGCCTAACTCTCGGTTCAAGGTTTCAACTGGCAAGAATGTTCACAAACTGCCACGGGTCGCTTTCATCAATCTGCTCTTTGAAGCGATCCCAGCGGGCCTCCAATGGCGTCCAGTCCGTGTAATGCCCTTCAACAGGACAAAGATAGGGCATATGGACTTCAAGACAGCGCTCATGGTCCATCTCGTCAGTCTCCACAATACCAGCTTGCGGATTTTCCAAGGCCCAAACCATTCCCGCCAATACGGCTGATGTCACCTGTAGCCCCGTTGCGTTTTGGAACGGTGCCAAATCCCGTGTTTCCTTCATGGATAACCGTGAACCAAACCAATAGGCATTCTTGGCATGACCAAATAGTAAAACACCCAACTCATCAACGCCCTCGATTATCTCGTTTTCATCGAGAATCTTGTGGGTGGTTTGTGGTTTCGAAGCGCCAAAACACTCATGCAAAGAAAGCACCGCCATATTGGAAGGATGATAGGCATAGTGACAGGTAGGCCGGTATTCAGGATTTGCCCCCTCACCCACCGTGTAATAATCCGAAATCGAAATCGCTTCGTTATGGGTAACCAAAAACCCGTATTGCGGCCCTGATGTCGGGCACCAGGTATGAACTTTCGTCAGCGCGCCGGGATGGTTGATATAGATCCCTGCCTGGCATCCTTTTTCATGGGTCCCAGCGTTTTCCGGAAGCCATTTTTCATGGGTCCCCCAGCCAAGTTCTGCCGGCTGAAACCCCTCGGACAAGAACCCCTCAACAGACCAGGTATTGACGAAAACACCCATTGGCTTGGGATACGCAGGCGCCTGCGTATCGCGCTCTGCGATATGCACACCCTTCACCCCAAGATCACGCATCAGCGCAGCCCAGTCTTCTCTTGTTTGCGGTTTATCATGCTGATGCCCCGTATCACGGGCGATGTTTAACAAGGCCTTTTTGACAAACCAGGAAACCATTCCAGGATTTGCACCGCAGCAGGAAACGGCTGTTGTGCCACCGGGATTATTTCTCTTTTCTTCGCGCACGGGCTCACGCAAGGCATAGTTGGTTTGCTCGGATGGATGCGCGCCTGCATTGCCGTAAAAACCTGGCCAAGGCTCCACCACTGTATCAATATATAAGACGCCCAATTCGCGGCAATACCTCATCATGTCAAGCGAACCGGTATCAACCGACAAATTGACACAAAACCCGCCAGTTGTTCCCTTGAACAGCCTATCGAGAACGCTTTGATAATTTTCTCTCGTCAGCTTTTCTTGATGAAATCGAACACCCCGTTGCTTGAGAAAATTGGCATATTCATCCGATGGCTCTATCACGTGAATGCTATCGGCATCATATTCGAAATGGCGTTCAATCAAGGGAAGCGTTCCGCGGCCAATAGACCCAAATCCGATAATGACAATCGGACCTTCAATTCGACCATAAACGGGATATGTCATCGCAGTGTTCCTCAAACAAATTCAAATCTAAACATGGTGAATATTTCACATAAGCCGCTAATTTAGAAGTTGTTCTCGGGCAAATAACACTCAAATATCTCTTAAAAGCAACGGGCCTTGATGGCCGTTAAATCGAACCTGCCTCAACCATATAATTGTTGGCAGTGCACATCGCCGCATCATCAGAAGCAAGAAACAAAACCATACGTGCGACAAAAACCGGATCTATCAAATCCGGCAGACACTGGCGTGCACGATGTTTTTCCAAGGCCTCAGGCGTTGCCCAAAGCTCCTTTTGCCGCGCTGTCATGATCCACCCTGGCACCACTGTATTGACGCGAATCCTTTGCGGCCCAAGATCACGGGCCATCCCCCGCGTCAGACCGTGAACGGCAGCCTTAGAGGTTGTGTAAACAGGCATGCCGCCGCCAGCTTCCCACCATGAATTCGAACCCAGATTGATGATCGAACCACCTTTTCCAGCTTCAATCATTTTCGGCGCAACCGACTGGATCGCAAAGAAAAAATGCTTGAGATTGGTTGCAACACGCTCATCAAAGTAATCAGAAGTGACTTCTTGCCACCCGTGACGATCGTCCCTCGCGGCATTGTTGACCAACACGTCGCATGGCCCCATCCGGGATTCCAAGGCTGAGAAGGCAGCCTTCAACGCGTCAATGTCGCGCAAATCGCACAACTCAAACGTAACCGTATCACCCAGTTCATCGACCAGTTTTTGGCTGCCTTCAGCATCCATATCAATAAAGCCGATACGTGCTCCCTGTTCAGCAAAAGCACGCACAGTGGTCTCACCAATCCCGGAAGCGCCGCCCGTTAAGAATACAGTTTTGCCCTTGAGGCTGGGATAGCTCGCAAATTTCATCATGGTTTTTATTTCAATTCTTTGACTAGGATTTCGATCATCACAGGCTTCTTGTCCTGTTGAGCCTTTTTTAAGGCACTCGCTGTTATCTCAGATAAATTACTCAAGTCGCTGGTTTGTGCCGTGTGCCAACCATAGGCGCGGGCAAGCATTTCAAAGTCAGGATTTTTCGGAAAGACCGCAATCGGCTCAATACCATGATCCACAAATCCTTCGTGAATTTGGAGCAGTAGGTCATTGTTCCAAAGAATGACAACAATCGGCAAACCTTCTTCCGCGGCTGTTGCCATTTCCTGAATGGTGTATTGAAGCCCTCCATCGCCGACAAAGGCGACAACCGGTTTTTCTGGCATACCCAATTGCGCACCTATGGCCGCAGGCAAGGCATAGCCGAGGGTTCCATACCCTGTGGGATTGAAAAAGCGGCCCGCTGTTTCTGTTTTGAACACCGAATGGCCTGTATAGCCGATCTGGGTCATATCTGCGGTAATCAGTGTCTCTTCCGGCAGCGCACCGAGTATTGTATCGAACACTTGCTGTCTGATTTTTTCATCCGGATTCAAGTTGTCATAAAACCGGACAAGCGCGTCAGCGATTTCGGCACTTCTTGCTGCAAGCCGTTTTTCATCCACAACGTAGTTAAGCGCTGAGGCTATCCGCGCCAGCGCATCAACGCCATCACCATGAATATTCAGATCCGCCTGATATCCATTTTCAAACTGTTTCGGATCAATATCGACGCGAATCATCTTGCCGGTAAAATCAAACGATATGCCCCAGGTATCTGTGCTGGCCAGTTCACTACCAACCACCAGAACCACATCAGATTTTGTAATTACTTCATGGGTGGATTTCGCCACTAATGTAGAGCCAAGACTTAGCGGGTTACTGGAAGGGAGCAATCCTGCCCCGGCAACAGACATCACGACAGGTGCAGACAATTTATCAGATATTGTGTTGACGCTGGCCTCACTGCCAAGCGCACCACCGCCCAAAATCATTGCAGGCGCTTGGGCATTTTCCAACCAGGAAATTGCTTGTGCTATTTGCTCCTCGCAGGCCAAAGGCTTGGCCAATGGATTGTGAGGCTCCCAAACCTCATCAACCTCTTTCTCAAAGATATCAATTGGCACTTCAATATGAACCGGACGCGGCCGCGCCGAATTAAACACATCAAACGCTCTTGCCAGTAAAGCCGGAAACTCATGGGGGTGATCCGCCCGGGCAGAAAAGGCTGTACAGGCCGACATCAGTTTTTGCTGATCAGGCATTTCGTGCAACTCCCCAAGGCCTTTGCCCAATTTGCGGCTTTCATTGACCGAGGAAATTACGAGCATAGGAATGGAGTCCGAATAGGCTTGACCGATGGGCGTTGCGGCATTGGTAACGCCCGGACCCGTAATCAAAAAGCAAACACCGGGCTTGCCTGTCGCCCGCGCATAACCATCCGCCATAAACCCGGCGCCCTGCTCATGACGCGGCAGGATGTGCCTAACAGAACTACCCACCAATCCCCGATACAATTCCAGCGTATGAACCCCCGGAATGCCAAACACCGTGTCCACATCATATTTTTCCAGCAGGGCGACAATGGCCTCGCCGCAGGTTTTGGTGTTTTTCATATCAGCACTTTTAAGATCTATTCGACGACAGAAATTTTATAGTCTCTTGGAATTCCTTCACTGGCAATGGCCCAAGGTGATATTCTTGCTCTTGCTTGGTGAGCGTCAAATGCTGCTTGGTCCACAAAAGCTTCTGACACCTTAAATCGACCTTCAATTTCATCAGAAGGGTCGACATTGAAAAAGATGCAACCGGTCTCTTTGCGGGTCAAATCAATGTGAAGTCTCAATGCCTCTTTAACTTCCGCAAGGCGATCAGCTGGCACATCGATATAACCAATCAAAAGGACTGTTCCTTTTCGATAGCTCATTCACATGCCTTCCTTTCCGCGGTTCATCGCGGCAACGCCAGTGCGGCAAACCTCCACAAGACCCAGCGGCTCCATGATGGCAATGAATTGCTCAATCTTGGAAATACGGCCAGTAATCTCGAATGTGAAATGCTCAACGGAAGCGTCAATCACCTGGGCGCGAAATGCATCGGCAAGGCGCATTGCCTCAACACGATTTTCGCCCTTGCCTGCTACTTTGACCAGTGCCAATTCGCGCTCAAGCGGTTTGTCCTGGCCCTTTTCTTCGGCAACCAAAGTCAGATCGACAACACGGTGAACCGGAACCGCCCGCTCAAGCAGTTTCTTGATCTGCTCAATCACATGGCTCGTGCCGCTGGATACGATTGTAATTCTGGACAAGTGCTTTTCGTGACTTGTTTCAGAGACTGTCAGGCTTTCGATATTATAGCCGCGTCCGGAAAATAACCCTATCACCCGCGCCAGAACGCCCGGCTCATTATTGACCAGGATGGAAAGCACATGGGTGCGCGGATGTTCTTTATCTTTAGTAATGAAGTAGGCTGAGCCTGACTGCTTTTTTGGACTCATGGCATGTTTCCTGTCTTTAAGTTTGTGCAGAATTATTATCTACTTTTTGATTGGAGTTCCAGTTTCGCGAAACCGCGACACCACTAAGAATGATCAATAGAGCTGCCCAGGCATTCCAGCTCAGGCGTTCGCCCAAAAATGCGAAGCCCCAAAACACGCCGCATATCGGCACGAGCAAATTGATTTGGCCGAAAAACCCCGCCCCCTGTCTGGCGATGACTTCATACATCAGGAATGCAGCAATAGCAGTCGGGAAAACGGCAAGGCCAATGATGGACCAAATAACATTTGATCCGGGTAATACCATTGGAATGTCTTCCATGACCCATGCCGCTGGGACTAAAATAACAGCAGACCACATGACGATCATGAATAATAGGACCGGCGCCTCCAGATGGATGACACTTTTTGTCACCAGTGTGTTGAAAGCGTAGCAAAGCGCCGCCCCCAGCACCAATAATTGTGCCGTCAGATTAGCTGTCAGCCCGCTCACCAAGGAAGGCCAAAACAACACAATCAACCCCAATATGCCAATACCGACTGCCAATAGCTTGCTTCTGTTCAAGGGTTCATCATGGCTGGTGAAATGAGCCAGCAGAATGGTCACCAATGGCATCGCCCCCATCAGAATTGCTGCCAACCCGCTATCAATGTCCTGCAATCCGATTGAAATCAGCGAGAAGGGCAAGGCATTGCCGAGGATGGCAGAAAGGAACATCAGCCAATGTTCTTTGGCGCTCGCCTTGATTTTTAACCCAGCAAACAAGACAACAAGGCCCAGCAGGGCTGCAGCCAATATCTGCCTTATGGCGGTCATCAACACCGGAGTGACTTCGCTGACAGCTACTTTTTGCAGCAGAAAACTTGAACCCCAAATCATTGCCAACAAGAGCAGCAATCCATAATCATAAACTTGAACCGATGATTGTCGTTCGCCTCGAGAGTAGCGGGATTTTTGCGGGGCGATGAATTGCGGATGTGACATCACCTGCCCCCAATCGGCAGCGGTTTGCCACTGCTAATTCTGGCCACGGCAATACCCAGCAAAATGAGCAGTAGCGCAAGATAGGTTTTAGCCGACGGCACCTCATCCAAAAACAGCCAGGCCCAGAACAAGCCAAATGCCGGAATGAGATAACTGATCTGGGTTAGAAACAATGCCCCCTGACGACCAACAATCTCAAATCGAAGCAGATTGCCTAATCCCGTTGAAAGCACCCCCAGAGCAATGATAGCAAGAATGGCATTGGTATCGGGTGTCAAAGTCCAGGGCTTATCAAAGCCTAGCGAAAAGGGCAGCATCACCAGAAACGAAACCAGCATCACAGAAGCAATGGTTGCAAAACGCGGCAAGCCCGCCAGTGATTTCAATATAAACGCATTCAAGGCATAAGACATTGCCGCGGCCAACAGCGCATATTTTCGAAGTTGCCCGCTATCGGTTGAAAACAGATTATCAACACCAAACAAAATGATGATGCCAGCAAAACCCAAGGTTACACCCGCCAATTTGGGTAAAGTGAGCTTTTCATCTTTTGAAAACAACTGCCCTACGATCAAAGCCATGATGGGCGTTGAAGAAGTCAAGATCGCAGCCAGGCCTGCGCCCACTTCCTCTTGTCCCCAGGCAACAAGGAAAAACGGGAATGCATTTCCAAGCACAGCCCCGCCAAGAATGTAAAGCCAAACTTTCCCAAAGGCGGGAAAGCGCTGACCCACAACATACATGGCAATCACGAAAATCACCGATGCCAAGCCTTGGCGTATGGTGACCACCGTCAGCGGCGGAAAAAACTCCACCGCTACAGTAATCAGCATGAAGGCTGCACCAAAGATAGCCGCCAGCAAAGCTAACAGGCTATAATCGGCAATGCTGGGAGGCGAAGACCGCATGATCAACCACAACAGTTCCGGCCAAGGCTTACCTTAGACCAGAGACTTGCCTTTCTCATCGATAGCAGAACCAACTGCCTCATCTGTTGCTTCATCAGGCAACAGCATTTCATTGTGCGCCTTGCCAGACGGAATCATCGGGAAACAGTTTGCTAGATTGGCAACGCGACAATCAAAGATAACCGGAACCGGTGTATCAATCATGGTCATAATCGCATCGTCCAGATCATCCGGTTTGTCGCATCGAATTCCCATTGCGCCATAGGCCTCAGCAAGTTTGACAAAATCAGGCATCGCCTCGGTATAGGAACTCGACAAGCGGTTACCATGCAGCAATTGCTGCCACTGGCGTACCATCCCCATATACTGGTTGTTCAAAATGAAGATCTTGATCGGCTTGTTGTATTGAATAGCTGCCGACATTTCCTGAATACACATCTGAATGGACGCGTCGCCTGCAATATCGATAACCAGCGCATCAGGATGCGCGATTTGAACCCCGAGCGCTGCCGGCAAGCCATAGCCCATCGTTCCAAGGCCGCCCGATGTCATCCAGCGATTGGGCTTTTCAAAACCGTAATATTGCGCAGCCCACATCTGGTGTTGGCCAACTTCCGTGGTGATATAAGTGTCACGATCCTTGGTCAGCTCATACAAGCGCTCAATGGCATATTGCGGCATGATCACATCGCCGGAAACCTTGTAACCAAGCGATTGACGCGAACGCCATTTATCAATCTCGCTCCACCATTTTTGCATGTCGCTTTGGGCAGGCCGCACTTGCGTTGCTTCCCAGGCAGACAACATATCTCTCAACACATGGGCAACATCGCCAATAATCGGAACATGAACTCTCACATTCTTGTTGATCGACGAGGGGTCAATATCGATATGGATTTTCTTGGAGTTCGGCGCAAAGGCATCAAGCCTTCCGGTAATACGGTCATCAAACCGCGCACCGATACAAACCATCACATCGCAATCATGCATGGCCATATTGGACTCGTAAGTTCCGTGCATGCCCAACATGCCAAGCCAATTCTCGCCGCTAGCTGGATAAGCTCCGAGCCCCATCAAGGTGGAGGTGATAGGAAAGTTTGTTTTTGAAACCAGTTCACGCAACAATTCGGATGCTTCAGGGCCTGAATTAATGACGCCGCCGCCAGTATATAATAGCGGCTTCTTGGCCGAAGCCATCAGCTTTACAGCCTCATTGATGGCGTCAATATCACCATCCATTTTCGGCTTATAGGTGATTACCTGATAGTGCTCTGGCGGATAGTAAGTGCCGGATGCAAATTGAACATCCTTTGGAATATCAACCAGAACCGGACCGGGACGTCCAGTCGTTGCAACATAAAATGCTTCATGCAGGATACGCGGCAATTCATCAACAGACGAAACCAGCCAATTATGCTTGGTGCAGGGCCGCGTAATGCCAACGGTATCAGCCTCCTGAAAAGCATCAGAGCCAATAAGTCCGGTTGGAACCTGGCCAGTGATACACAGCAAAGGAATGGAGTCAGACAAGGCGTCCTGCAGCGGCGTAACGGCATTGGTTGCACCTGGGCCTGATGTCACCAACATGACCCCGATCCTACCTGTGGACCGGGCATAACCTTCTGCCGCATGACCTGCTCCTTGTTCGTGACGAACAAGGATGTGCTCAATTTCTTCCTGCTGGAAAATTTCATCATAAATCGGAAGTACCGCGCCCCCTGGATAACCGAATATTTTTTCCACGCCATTATCCCGCATGGCCTGCAAAACCATCTCCGCCCCGGACATTTTCCTGCCCTTGATTTTCGTCTCTTTGTTCGAAGATGCTGATTTTAATGTATTTGCCATTGTTCCAATTTCTATAGTCATTGGCTTATCGCCGTTTTGCTTTTGTTTGAGGTTCTTGGTAGTGCCAATCCCCTCCCAAGGAAAGCCCAATTTCAGGCCTGATGAAGCGGCCGAATTCAGGCAATAAAAAAGGCCCCTTAAGGAGCCTTGTTACGCATACGCTGCCGAAGCGACAGGTTTATCAACCCGTCACGCGTATGCGCATCTCACCACTAGAATTTCGAATTTCACAGAACCATTCCTGATATAACGTCTTTAACGTGGACGACACTAGCCGCGCACCCGAACCTCGTCAACCTAATTTATGCTGCAACACGGTTTCTGCCGCTATTCTTTGCTTGATAAAGCTTGCGGTCAGCGGCCTTGAACAGGTCATCTACGTTGTCGGTGCCGTTTTCATTGGTCGCAACTCCGATGGAAACAGTTGGGCGAATGACCACATTGCCTGTTTTAATTGCCAGTGCTTCAACCATTTCACGGTAGCGCTCTGCCACACCCAAAAGCTGGTCCATACCAGCATAAGGTGTAATCAAGGCAAATTCTTCACCGCCAAGACGGGCAACCACGTCGTGCTCGCGGCAAATCGCCCGCATCCGCAAGGCAACTTCTTTCAAAACCATATCGCCAACATCATGGCCGTAATTGTCATTCACATTTTTAAAGTGATCAAGATCAAGGATCAAAAGACCAAGCGTAGCCCCAATTTTGTTGAATTCGCTCAAGTAGCCTTTAAGCGCCTCTTCAAAATAACGACGATTGTGCATTCCGGTTAGCGGATCAGTAGTAGCCTGCTTTTGAAGGTTTTGAGCCCGGCGATCCATTTGAGAACGCTGTTGCTTGTTACGTTTCATTACCGGTGCAACGACAGCAATCGAAAACAAAATGCCTGCTATCATGGCACTAAACGCATAAAACATCAGCTTTTCGCCAAAGGTAAAGCTGCCACCGGTTTTTGTTGTAAATGCTTCAAGATTGAAGATGGAGTAATACAAGCATACAGCCATCAGCACAGCTGAAGTTACGTATAAAGCTGTATTTATTAAAGCGAGGCTTCCCTCAAACTTTGAATTTGAATTATCGTCCATTTATTATTTTCCTGCCTTCGGGCGAATTGAAGGTGGTCTAATTCAAAGGCGAGAATATCGAAAAATCCTAAAGTGCCGATTAAACATCATGGTTAACGCAAGGTAAATCGGAAGAGGTTTTCCAGACTAGCAAGCAGAATACTCGTCAGCGGATTCCAACACACGCCAGGATGCATCGAATTGATGGCGAAACCATGTACGCTGTCGTTTGGCGTATTGACGGGTGGCGATGATGGATAATTCTATCATCTCATCCAACTCTCTCTCTCCCTTTAGCGTTGATGCTAGTTGTGAGACGCCAATTGCCCGCATGGCTGGCATTTCATGGTCAAGCCCCAACTCCATCAGGGCTTCCACCTCGGCCAATGCTCCCTTTTCCACCATTGCATGGAAACGGCGGGCAATGCGTTCATTCAGCAACTCGCGTGGCGGCAAAATAACAATTTTCTCACAATGGGCTCCGTCAAGAACTGACTTCGACTTTGGAGCGCTCTGCCAATCAAAAAGGCTCTTTCCAGTTGATTTTACTACCTCAAGCGCCCGAACAATTCTTTGAGTATCACCCGGCTCAAGCTTTGCAGCACCATCTGGGTCCAACACATTTAGTTCGTCGTATAACGGAGCAACATCGATCAATGAAGCATCGCGCAGTTTACGGCGAATGTCAGGATCGACTGTCGGCACTTGCGAAAGTCCTTCAAGGATTGCTTTGAAATAAAGCCCGGTTCCACCAACCAGTATGGGCAACTTTCCTGCTGATCGCACTGTATCGATGGCATTTGCGGCTTGCTCCATCCAAATGGCAACTGAATACGGTGCGCCTGGAGCCACATGCCCAAACAACAAATGTTCAACACCATCCATTTCCCTTTCATCAGGGCGAGCCGTAATTTCTTGCAAAATAGAATAGACCTGCATGGAATCCGTATTGATAACGACGCCATTGTGATTTTTTGCAAGCTCGATTGCCAAGCCAGACTTGCCGCTGGCTGTTGGTCCGGCTATCAGAATGGCCAGTCTCGAACTCAAAACTCAATCTCCCGCAATCGATGCAAAGAAGCTCCGCATGTCCCACTCTCTTATTGCAACTCTGATCAGCAATCCAGATGCAGAAAGCACTGCTCGGATTCCAAATGACCTTGCAGACAAACTCTCGGCTGAACTTAACGGCAGGAAACAAAGTCCGAACTGGCTTGCCGAAGGGATTGCTTGCGACATAGCGCTTTCAAGCCGGATGACACAAGAACAAGGCCAAAAGATTTTGGCCAGCATTCTCCAAGGTTCGAAAATTGATTACGCAATTCAGAATGCTGACAACCGTAAGAAGCAAGCTTTGATCGCAGACATGGATTCGACCATGATAGATCAGGAATGCATTGATGAACTGGCTGCTGAGATTGGCGTTAAGGAAAAGGTGGCCGCAATTACTGCAAAAGCAATGAATGGGGAAATCGAATTCGAATCTGCCCTACGCGAGCGCGTGGCTTTATTGAAGGGATTACCAGCGTCAGTGTCCCAACAAGTCATCGAAAAAAGGATCACCCTTGCCAAAGGTGGGAAAACATTGGTCGCGACCATGAAACAAAATACCGCCTGGTGCGCGCTTGTCTCCGGCGGCTTCACGCTCTTTACCCAAGAAATCGCTACAATGCTTGGCTTTGATGAGCATCATGCCAATACGTTGGAAATCGAAGATGGTGCTTTCAGCGGAACCGTTCGCGAACCTATTCTAGGTGCAGAAGCAAAGGTTACGGCGCTTCAAACAATTGCTCGCCAAAAAGGCTTGACCGCAGAAGATTTTATCGCTGTTGGTGATGGCGCCAATGATTTGCCCATGTTGACCATGGCAGGAACTGGAATTGCGCTTCATGCAAAACCGAGTGTTGCTGCCCAAGCAAAAATCAGAATCGACCATGGTGATTTGACAGCGTTGCTGTATCTGCAAGGCTATCATCAGTATGAGTTCGCTCGTGTTTGAGAAACTTCAGACGGATCGCCTTATCCTGCGCAATTGGGAAGAGCGTGACCGCGAATTGTTCTACGAGATCAATAGCGACGAACAGGTTATGCAGTTCTTCCCGTTTCGGCGAAACCGCTATCAATCTGACCAGATGATGGATCATCTCAAAAAGGGCATCTCCAAAGACGGGCACGGGTTCACCGCGATCGAACTGAAGAAAACCAAGGAATGCGTCGGCTTTTGCGGCCTTCACGTTTGCGCTCCCGATTTGAATCTACCCGATGGCACAGTCGAGATCGGATGGCGCCTGTCGTCAAAGCATTGGGGCAAGGGCTACGCAACCGAAGCCGCGTTGAAATGGCTTGAATATGGCTATGAAACGCTAAGACTTGATCGCATCGTATCCTTCGCAGTCCACGACAATCATGCCTCAACGGCTGTGATGAAACGGATAGGAATGTCCGCATGGCCAGAAGGTGACTTTGATCATGATGGCGTTCCGGCAAAGATGCCCCACCTCAAACGCCATGTGTTTTATGAGCTATCCAGATTGGATTGGTTGGCACAAAACCAGTAAAAAAGGCGGCCCATGAGCCGCCTTTAAGTTAATTACGATCTGTTCGCTTTAGCCGTCGATGCGAACGACAACAAAGCGAATATCACCATCTTTGGAAGACACCATCAACAGTGCATTTTTACGGCCGTCCTTCTTTAGGTCAGCAACGCGGGCGGAAATATCAGAAGCATTTGAAACTGCCTCCTGGTTTACTTCGACAATCACTTCACCCGCTTTGATGCCTTTGTCGGCTGCACTGCTGCCAACTTCAACTTCCATCACAAAAGCACCTTTGACTTCTTCCGAAACGCCTTCTGCTTCGCGCATTTCATCCGTAAGTTCTTCAAAAACCATTCCAAGAACCGGTGCTGCTTCAGGCGCTTCTTCAGGCTTCTTTTCTTCATCACTTGAAGCTGTCATTGCTTTTTCGCCGTCTTCTAAACGACCGACCGTAACCTTGACGGTTTCTTCTTCACCTTTACGAAAAATCACCACATCGGCCTCTTTGCCAACTGGGGTATCAGCAACAATTTTCGGCAAGTCGCGCATTGTCACGACTTGTTTGCCGTCAAATGAAAGCACAACATCACCAGATTGAATACCAGCATCCGCCGCAGGACCATTGTCAAACACATCGCCGATCAAAGCGCCGCGAGCTTTATCCAGTCCAAGGCTTTCGGCAATCTCATCGCTAACGGATTGAATTTGAACACCCAACCATCCCCGGCGGGTTTCACCAAACTCAATCAATTGATCGATAACCGGCTTGGCCAGCGAACTTGGAATTGAAAAACCGATACCAATCGAGCCGCCGGAAGGTGAAATAATAGCTGTATTGATACCAACGACTTCGCCATTCATATTAAACAATGGACCACCGGAATTACCACGGTTGATCGCCGCATCAGTTTGAATGAAGTTGTCATATGGTCCTGAATTGATGTCTCGACCAATCGCCGAGACGATGCCAATTGAAACAGACCCCCCAAGACCGAAGGGGTTACCAATTGCCAGCACCCAATCACCGATTCGGGATTTATCAGAATCACCAAGCGGCACATGGATCAGCTTTTTATCGCTTTTGACGCGCAGCACAGCCAAATCTGTTTTCGGATCAGTACCGATAAGTTCTGCAACCAATTTGCTGCCATCGGCAAAATTCGCGACAATTTCATCCGCGTCGGCGATTACGTGGTTATTTGTTACTATCAAACCATCATCGCTGATCACAAATCCGGAACCCAGAGACTGAACATTGCGCGATGGTCCATTATTTGGGCTGCCATCTCCATCGGGAAAAAGGTCATCGAAAAATTCCTGGAATGGGCTGCCTTCAGGAAGCTGCGGAACAGGTACACGCGGCCGCTTTTGCTCCACTTTCTGCGAAGTGGAAATGTTGACCACCGCATCCATCAAACCTTCAGCAAGGTCAGCAACAGATGCCGGCCCAGTTTGTGCCTGCGCTAAGGAGACATAACTAGTAGACAGGGGAAAAGCCAATGCGGCTGTAAGCGCCAGTATTCCGGCCTTCTTTGCGAAGCCAAACTTCAAAAACGGATTCAAAATTCCTGAGACCATAAAAGTCTTCCTTTCAGATTGTCGATTTCGGCGCCTTGCCTTCAACTCTTTGCCAACCAAACCACCAATACTCCGGCAGCGATGACCATCACTCCAAGAAAACGGAGGGTTTGATCGGGTATGCCCGGCAATTGTTCTGCCATCTTCTTTACGCCATTTGGAAACAAAGCGTAAATCAAACCTTCGAGTACAAGGAATAAACCTAGTGCTATGATTAATTCCTGCAAGGCATCATTCCTATTTAGGGGCTTAAAATAAGGCACAAAAAAGCCGGGAAGAGCAAACCTCCCGGCTAAACTGCTATTAGTTGGAATTCCCAGTTGTCTGACCGCCGGGATTACCGAAATAACGGAAGAAATCGGAATTTGGTGACAACACCATGGTTGTACCTGATTTTTCAAGCGCTTCACGATAAGCGTTCATTGAGCGATAAAATTCAAAGAACTCGGCGTCACGGTTGTAAGCATCAGCAAAGATCGCGTTCCGCTCACCCTCGCCTTCACCGCGAAGGATTTCACCATCACGTTGGGCGGCCGCCTCGATTTCCACAACCTCACGGTCAGCGCGGGCTTTAATCCGCTGCGCCGCTTCAGAACCACGTGCACGCAAGCGCTCGGCCTCCGCAAGACGTTCCGCCGACATCCGGCTATAGGTTTGTTCGGAAACTTCCTCGGTCAAATCGGTCCGGCGAATTCGCACGTCTTCGATTTGTATGCCAAGCTCGCTTGCCGCAGGACGCAATTCATCACGCACTTCGCGCATCATTGCAGAGCGCTCTTCAGACAATGCAGCCTCAAAGCCTCGCAAGCCGTATGATTTACGCAATGCAGCATTCAATCGTGTACGAAGGCGATCTTCAGCCAACGTGATTTGACCCGATACCTGACCACGGAAACGAGCCGCATCTGCGATCTTGTAAGTAACAAACGCATTCACCAGATAGAATTTACCACCTGATACCTGAACGGTGATGTTATCAAGATCGAACCGCAACAGGCGGTCATCGATGATTTGAACTGTTTCAAGGTCAAACATGGTGAAAGGTAGCTTGAAATAGAGGCCAGGCTCTTTCTCAACACGTTTGATTTCACCGAAACGAATCACGATGGATTGTTCACGCTCGTTGACGACGAAAAAGGAGTTCAGGCCTAAAAACGCCAGAACGGCCAGAAGGATTAGGACGATGGGACTACGGCTCATTGTGCTGCTCCAGTGCTGTTTTGCGCTTCACTATTGGCCTGCGATCGTTTCTGGATCTCAGGAAGTGGCAGATAAGGCACTACGCCCGGCCCGCCATTGGCGCCCTGTTCGATGATCACCTTGTCTGATCCGCCAAGCACTTTTTCCATTGTCTCAAGGAACAAGCGTTTACGTGTCACTTCCGGCGCTTTGGCATATTCTTCATAAACCGAGACAAAGCGTTGGGCTTCACCCTTCGCTTCTTCGACCACGCGGTTTTTATAACCGGCAGCATCTTCGAGAATTTGCGCGGCCTGTCCGCGAGCCGCACCCAAGATACGGTTTGAATATCGATTGGCTTCTTCGATGAAGCGATCCTCATCCTGTTCTGCACGCTGAACTTCATCAAACGCATCCGCAACAGGCCCGGGAGGCGCGACATCCTCGATATTGACAGAATTGACCGTCAGGCCAGTTTGATAACCATCAAGCGTAGTTTGAACGATTTCACGAACCTGCTCGGCAACGCCAGCACGGTCATCACGGAATACGTCTTGTGCCGGACGGCGGCCCACTGCTTCGCGCATGGCGCTTTCAGCAACCTGACGGACAAGATCATCAGGTTCTTTTGCGTTGAAAAGATAGGCTTCCGGATCGGTAACCTGATAAAGAACCGAAAATGCCAGATCCACAATGTTCTGGTCACCCGATAGCATCAAGCCACTGGATTGACCGCTGCCACCAACATTACCGATATTGATCTGGTTTTCCCGAATATTGGCGACTTCATAAGTCTCAATCGGCCACCAATGGAAGTGCAGTCCCGGACCTGAAACATCTGTTTTTGGTTTACCGAAACGAAGCTCAATGCCCAATTGGTCCGGCTGAATGGTATAGACGGATTTGAATCCGTATAGCGCGATACCAGCAATTAGCAGCAAGCCGAACAATGCCGGACTGAAACCACCGCCTGAACCACCTGCGCCGCCGCGACCACCGCCGCCCGGGAACATGTTTTTCAACTGCTCCTGACCTTTGCGGATAATATCTTCTAGATCCGGCGGTTGATTGCCTCCGCCACCACCTTTTTTCGGCCCGTTCGGACCTTGGCCCCAAGGGCCACCGCCCCCGCCATTATTATTGTCGCCGCCACCCCAAGGGCCGCCGCCACCTCCACTTTGATTATTCCAGGGCATTCACTGTCCTTTTCAAATTAAAAATTCTGTAGGTATGTTATAGGTATGCCAGACAATGCTTTCAACGGGAACCGCACCAACAGAGGGCATTATTCGGTGTTATAGTTGACGCAGGCGAAGAATTTTCCGCTTCAGGCCACTTTTTTGCGCTCATAGATCACATAAAGCGTTTCTGCACTGTCTTTCTCACCCGCTGGAAAAGCCTCGCGTGAGACCGGATTCCAATTGAACGGATCAATCTCCGGAAAAAAAGTATCCCCGTCCGGTTCAGCCATCACATGGGTAACGTATAACCGGTCAGCAAATGCCAGACCTTCATTGTAAAGTTGACCGCCCCCGATGAGGCAAACTTCCCCAACTCCACCACAGCGGGCCTTGGCGTCCGCCAAAACAAATGCATCGTTGAGCGATGCGACAACATCAGCCCCTTCCGCACGATAGTTTTTGTCTCGCGAGACAACGATATTGGGTCTGCCTGGCAAGGCTTTACCGATAGACTCATAAGTCTTTCGGCCCATGATGATCGGCTTGCCCATTGTGTCCCGCTTGAAGCGCTTGAGGTCAGAAGACAACCGCCAGGGAAGTCCACCCTTTGCTCCGATAACGCCGTTTTGGGCAATTGCAACGATGATGGAAATAATGGTGTTCATACCGCGACCGGTGCCTTGATATGAGCATCGGCCTCATACCCGATCAATTCAAAATCTTCATAGGTGAAGGCAAACAAATCCTTCACATCTGGATTGATCTTCATTTCAGGAAGAGCCTTCGGTGTGCGGCTTAGCTGCAATTCCGCCTGCTCAAAATGATTATGATAGATATGTGCATCGCCAAATGTATGAACAAATTCGCCAGGCTCAAGATCACAAACCTGCGCCATCATCATGGTGAAAAGCGCATAGGATGCGATATTGAACGGAACGCCCAAGAAAATATCCGCGGAACGCTGGTAGAGCTGGCATGAGAGTTTCCCGTCACTCACATAGAACTGAAACAGACAATGGCATGGCGGCAAGGCCATTTCATCCACCAATGCCGGGTTCCATGCGGATACGATTAATCGCCGCGAATTGGGATTGTTTTTGATCTGATCAAGCAGATTGCTGATCTGATCCACCGAGCCACCCTTTGGGTTGGGCCAAGAGCGCCATTGATAGCCATACACCGGTCCAAGTTCGCCTTGCTCATCGGCCCATTCATTCCAGATCGAAACGCCATTTTCCTTGAGCCATTTGATGTTGGTATCCCCGCGCAGAAACCACAGTAGTTCAATAATGATGGAGCGAAGATGTAATTTTTTGGTGGTTAGAACCGGAAAGCCTTTCGACAGATCAAAGCGCATTTGGTGACCAAAGATCGAGCGGGTTCCCGTGCCTGTACGGTCACCACGGTCACTGCCCTCGCGCATGACTTTACCCAGAAGATCAAGATATTGCTGCATCTCAGAACCTTGTTAATGCGTTGTCTTAGATCTGAACTCAATTGAGAGATCAGCCCCTAGGCTTCTGCTGCCACGATTCGCCCAAAATGGGAAAGCTTCGTTCCTGGCTAATCACAAGACCAGCTTCATTTTCTTTTCCAACGCTTCATATTCTTTCTGTTTTTCAACAATGTAATCCCGCTGAATGGGTGCAGCCAGACGGTTTCGAGATATTTGAGCATGAAACACCATCTGGGCACCAGTTTCGAACATGATTTCACAGCTGATCAGATAGAACTCCCACATGCGGGCAAAACGCTCGTCATACATTTCGACCACTTTTGCGCGGTTTTTATCAAAACGCTGCCACCAATGGTTCAGGGTCAGCGCATAGTGGAGGCGCAGAAACTCCATATCAAGAACCCAAAGCTTGTTGCGCTCAAGCACCGGATACACTTCCGATAAGGCTGGTGAATACGCGCCCGGGAAAATATATTTCCGAAGCCATGGGCTCGCCATGCTCGGTGGACTCATATGGCCGATAGAGTGGATGACAGCCAGTCCGTTGTCAGGAATAAGTGAGTTCACCTTTTGAAAAAACTCATCATAGTGATGAACGCCCACATGCTCAAACATGCCAACTGAAACGATCCGGTCAAATGGCCCATCAACATCTCGGTAGTCCAGCAGCTTGAACGTCACACGATCGGTCAGCCCCATTTTTTCAGCGCGCTCGGTTGCCAGTTTTTGCTGTTCGGTTGACAGAGTTACCCCCACCACCTGCACTTTTTCGATGCTTGCCAGATAAAGAGCCAGATCGCCCCACCCGCAACCGATATCCAGAATTTTTTGGCCCGGTCGCAAGTCCAGTTTCGCTGCCAGCAAGCGCAGCTTGTTACGTTGCGCCTCTTCCAGCGTATCATTTTCAGAGCGGAAATAAGCGCAGGAATAAAGCATGTTCTTATCAAGGAACAATTTGTAAAAATCATTGCCAAGATCATAGTGATGAGACACGTTCTTGGTGGCTTCAACTTTCTTGTTAGATTGTTGAAGCTTGCGAAACGGCATTTTGATTTTGCGAATGATTTTCTGAATCTTGTGATCAGCCAATGAATTGGAATTGATCGAATAAAATTTCAAGAAATCCCGAACACTGGTCCCCTCCTCAAAGGTCAGCGTTCCATCCATGTAAGCTTCACCCGCTGCAAGCTCAGGATTAAAAACCAGCGATTTGTAGAGTGACTTGTCATGAATTTTGAAAGTGACACTTGGCCCAAGCGAACCGGAAAACAAATGGTGTTTTCCCTCAACGTCAATAATGGTGAGCTCACCTTTCTTAACGAAGGCATTCATAAGATTGGATAATAAACGCAAATTCGTCTCCCGCAGCCGCTTGTGTCTCAATTACAGAAATGTTGGACTAGGCGAATTATATCAGTGAGGCCTTTACTCAACAAATCACACTTGACGGGGAAATTCAAAATGAAAAACCCCCGACCAACTGATCAGGGGTTCCAGAATTTTCAAACGACAAATTTGTTCGACTTAGAGGTCGCCCAATTTGCCCATATGCTTGGCAACGAGATAATAAAAAGTAACACGCTGCTTGTTGCGGTCGCCTTTCATGGTTTCGCAAACCGTGGCGATAATGCTGTCGCATGCGCCGCCGTCGGTTGAACCAAGCTTTTTCATGCACCAGCTTTCACGAACCCGGTCCAACTCGCTGGAATCTGAGCAGGAAACCAATGACGCGTCTTTAGAACGAAGCGCGATACCCAAATGCTTCACGATCTTCTCAACGGCACCAGCATCAGCACCCGCATCATAACGCTGAACGTCAGCCAAATATTCACTCATAGTATTTCTCCCTATTTGGGTCCCTAATGTCCCCGCAATAAAAACTGGCGCACTCAAACTTGACCGCCTCTAATAAGGATATCATGGGCATTACTTTGCGTCACCCACAAGGCACCCTCTTTCCACAGGACGATTTTAGAGTGAAAATCTTGCAAAGTGCAACTCAACTTGTTTTTCGAGCAGATAAATGCCCTCTTTAAATCATTGGCTTAAGGCTCTATATATAAAGGGTCGGGCAACCGACTATGACGATAAACTGCCTGTGTAATAAACCTATCGGACCCGGGGGCGGTACCCGGCGCCTCCACCAATTCACTGCGATTTTCGAAACTGATTCTGTTTTCGAAAAGAACTTGGGGGCGAAATAGGATCGACGAGGGCGTAAAGACTGTGTTTTCGTTCGGCATGGTACCCACCGTTATCGGGCCATTCTAGTAGTTGCAAATGACAACTATGCGGAAGCACGTCTAGCTGCTTAATTGCGGTTCGACAGCTTCAAATCAACTCCTAACGGTTCGCACTGTTAGGCGGGGTCCGAAGGCACCTGGCAACAGAAGCCTTCACTTTACCCAAATATATCTCATATTACTCAGGTAAAAAGATGGAAATTCTTCTTCCATGCGATTTGAAACCACAAAAACCACAGGTTTCACATTGCCAGCATGAAGGAATCCGCATAACCATAAGGCATACTGAATTACATGGCTGCGAATCCAGCGGCTCCAAACACATGAAGCCATACCCATGAGCGAAGATCTTATCAGATATGATGTTTTGACCCAGGAGGCCCTTCGTGGGGTTGTAAGAAAGGTTCTGGAAGAGGTTGTTGTTACTGGCCTGCCCGGCGAACATCATTTCTTTATTACTTTTGATACGACCCACTCCGGTGTTCGCTTGTCGAACCGGATGCGGGAGCGCTATCCAGAATCGATGACCATTGTTATTCAACACACCTATTGGAACCTTAAAGTATCAGAGTCAGAATTTGAACTTGATCTGACGTTTAACGATATCAAAGAACGGCTGAAAATTCCATTTATGGCCATCCAGGCTTTCTTTGATCCATCCGTCAAATTCGGCCTTCAATTTGATCCAGAATCGGCCAACGAGATCGAAGTCGCCGATGATGAACCTCAAGAGAACGGTGCTGATGCTGAAAAATCAGCGCCTGTAAGCATCGGCAAAAAGGCCAAAGCGGATACAGACGACGAAAAAACAGCTGATACGAAAGCAGAGCCTAATGAAGCTGCCGGAGAAGTCGTGTCTCTTGATGCCTTCCGCAAGAAAAAATAATAGATAGCTGACGAAACAGACTGAAAGATCAGACAAACCTGATGGCTGAAATCATCAACCTGAAAATCGCACGGAAACATCGCGCCCGGTTGCAAAAAGAAACAACTGCCGAAGAAAATCGCCAACGCTTTGGCCAGACCAAGACTGCAAAGAAAGCGCAAAAAGCTGAAGACAAGCTTCAATCCACTAAGCTGGATGGCCACCGCTTGAAGCCGGCATCTGAAAAAGATGAATAAGCATTCCATCACCATTAACGGTCACCGGACGAGCTATTCCCTTGAAGAGGAATTTCAACAAGAGCTCGAATTGATTGCAATAAAACGTAGTATACCGATGGCGCGGCTCATTACATCAATCGATACCAAACGTGGGGATGGCACCAATCTTTCTTCGGCGTTGAGACTGTTCGTTTTACGGGAAATAAAGTCTGCCAACTAACAACTGGTTGGCATATCAAATTGGTCGCCAAGACAATCAGACCCTAATTGTTTTGAAACAGCAATTCCTCAATATTTTTGAAAACTTCCGATTGCGGCTTGGCTTGAGGGGCAGGAAGTCCCTTTACCTCAAAGCCTGACTTAGGAAGCTCTGTCGGGACTGGGCTTTGCGGCGCTTTTTGAGTTTCCTCCTCCGCTCGTCTTGCCTCTTCAGCCTTTTTCTGCGCTTCCAGTTCTGCACGCAAAATCGCGTCCTGTTGCGCTTGCAATTCAGCCTGACGCTTGGCTTCTTTTTCTGCCACAAGCCTTTCAGCCTCTTCA
>JBAUHS010000121.1:0-4221 GCA_049680405.1 Salaquimonas sp.
GGTAAAGGCTCCGAAAAAGCGGATATCGTCAAGAAATTCATTCAGTATATGATGTCTCCAGACGGACAAGTTACGTCTTCGCAAATGGCGGCGTATCCGGGTTTCTGTGTAACCAAAGCAGGTCGTGCGAAACTTCAGGAAGTTGATCCAAAAGAAGCGCAGCGTTCAGGTCAGGTTGACGGTCATCCGAATGATCCGATTGCCTTGATCAATGAGGGCCGCATTCACTATCGTGATATTCCAAAACAACAGTCTCTCGAAGACTGGAATGATTACTGGTCTGAATACAAAAATGCCTGATTGACCTTTTTCAAGTTTTGGGGCCGTGGAAAATCTGCGGCCCTGATATCGCAAGTATTCTGTCAAGTTGAGGGACTATCGTGGCAAACGCCAAAGAGGGTGAAAACAGCGACGCTGTGAAAGAGCGAGCTTCCGCCTATGAATATACATGGCGGCTTCCCATCATCGTCTGGCAGATTTTATTTTTTGTTGGGCCGCTAATTTTTATGATCGCGATGTCGTTCTTCCTCGTGAAGAATTACGTCATGCAAGAGGCATTCATTTTCGATAACTGGAAAAAAATGTTTTCCCGAAACTATTTTTGGGACAGTTATACCTATACATTTTTACTGGCGACGGCATCAACCGTTATTGCTTCACTTGTCGCTTTCCCAGCTTCATTTGCGCTTGCCTTCAAAGTGTCAGATACGACCAGACGCTGGGCACTGTTTTTCTTAATTATTCCTTTTTTTACCAGCTATCTGGTTCGGACATTTTCCTGGTATGTCATTCTTGCAGAGTCCGGAGTGATAAACTCCCTGCTCGCTTATATTGGGCTTGGCCCCTATACGATGCTTAATACCAAATTTGGCACGATCGTTGGCTATATGACTTTGACTTTGCCCTTGGTGATTGTGCTGCAAACATTTGCGCTGTCCAGTATTGATCGAAATCTGATCCAGGCAGGGCAGAATCTCGGATGTTCACCGCTCAGATCAGTATTTTCTATCATTATTCCATCAGCAAAAACCGGCTTGATCGTGGCGGCGCTATTTTGTTTTATTCTTTCCTTTGGTGATTTTGTAAGCCCTTATTACCTTGGAGGGTCCAAGCCGCCTACATTACCAATCTTGATCATTGACACGACTAAATCCGGTCAGCAGTGGCCGCGTGCTGCCGTCGTAGCTGTGGTGATGATGGTTACGTTAATCACTATTGCATTTGCCGCGATTACGCTTGCCTACAAGAAAAGGGCCAGCAAATGAAATCGACCTCGGTTTTGAATGGATCTCTCAAAATCTACACGGCATTTGTGTTCGTGTTTGTATTTGCACCAATTGTTTTCAGTGTCATATTTTCGTTCAACTCTGCTCGTTTTCCGACCATTCCACTGGAGGCTTTCACATGGCATTGGTATGAAACGATATGGGCAGATCCAGATGTTTGGCAAGCTTTCCGCAACAGCCTGATTGTGTCTGTTTGTACATCGGTACTGGCAACAATTCTCGGCTTTTGCACAGCCTATACTGACTATCGTTTCATGTTCAAATTCAAAAACGCTTATCTGGCGCTTGTACTACTACCGCCGACGATTCCTTTAATTATCATGGCATTGGCCATGCTTGCCTGGTTTTCAAAAATTGGCGCATCTGGTGAATTGTGGTCGATCATCATAGCCCATACGGTACTTGCGACGCCCTTTGCCATGGCGATTATCAGACTACGCCTGAACCAGATTGATAAGGATTTGGAATCGGCGGCTTGGAACCTTGGCGCAAGTGAATGGCGAGCCATGCGCGAAGTAATTATCCCATTCTGCAAGCCAGCCATCATTTCGGCTTTGTTTCTTACTGCGGCAGTTTCGTTCGATGAATTTGCAATTGCGTGGTTCGTGTCCGGTCTAAATAAAACCGTGCCAGTTCTTATTCTCGAGATCGTCCAAGGCAATATTGACCCTCAAGTCAACGCGATTGGAACAATCGTATTCTTCATTTCGATGACATTGGTTATCATCGCTCAAATATTTTTCTCTCTCAGACAAGGCAAAGATAACGGATGACTTCACCACTGGTTTCCCTTGAAGGGGTAGAAAAACGCTTTGGAAAATTTGTTGCAGTCAAGAACCTTGATCTAACCATCAATGAAGGTGAGTTCATCGCTATCATGGGCACTTCGGGATGTGGCAAAACAACAACTTTGCGCATGCTTGCGGGCCTTGAACAGCCGACTATGGGTGACATCAGAATTGGCGGAAAACTGATGAATAATGTGCGCCCGCATGAACGGGACACTCCCATGGTTTGGCAGTCTCTTGCGCTGTTCCCATTTCTTAATGCACGAGAGAATGTTGAGTTTGGTTTGAAAATGCGAGGTAAATCCAGCGAAGAACGGCGCAAAAAAGCACTGTATTGGCTGGATAGACTTGGGGTTGGCGAATTTGCGGAACGCAACGTGGACACATTATCAGGAGGCCAACGCCAGAGGGTTGCCTTGGCTAGGTCGCTGGTGACAGAACCACAAATCCTGCTCCTTGATGAGCCATTGTCAGCATTGGATGCCCATTTGGTCATCAGAATGCAATCTGTCCTGACGAAATTGCAGCGCGAATTGGGAATCACGTTTGTTTATGTAACGCATTCACAATCCGAAGCTTTCGCCATGGCTGATCGTGTGGTGATCATGTCAAATGGTGAAATTGCGCAAATTGGAAATCCACGGGACATATACCGGGAACCAGCCAATCGATTTGTCGCGGAATTTGTTGGCCGTAACAACATTATCTCCGGCAAAGTCAAAAAGGCACAAGGAAATGCAGTCACCATTCAATCGGCTGTTGGTGAATTTTTGATTGAAGCTTCCGGCAAGGAAAAAGTTGTTAAGGGTGATGATGTTACATTTGTAATCGCAGCGGATCTGGTTCGCGTAACCAGAAAAACCATGAAGGCTGAGAACACCCTGGAATGCGCTCTAATTTCCGAAGAGTTTATAGGCTCGATGGTGACGCTGTTTTTAGAGGCGGCTGATGGCACAGAATTCAAGGTGCAACTTCAAGAACGTGAATTGGAAAAACTTGATCATACGAGCGGCGGCACTTTCCATCTGACATGGCAAGCCAAAAGTGCCCACTTGCTTCCAAAGGAAGAGAGCCTTTCATGATACAAAATCCAATCACATGGCCCAATGGTGCAAAATGCGCATGTGCAATTACTTTTGATATGGATGCTGACAGTCTCATCCATATCGCGCGCCCTAAAGATGGACATGAAAGACTTTATCCTATTTCTATGGGGCGATATGGCCCTACGGTTGCCATTCCTCGAATTTTGGATACCTACAAACGTTTGGGTATAAAGCAGTCATTCTTCATTCCGGGTTGGTGTTTGGAAACATATCCTGATGCGGTTGAATCTATCTTGAACAATGGTCATGAGATTGGCCATCACGGCTGGATACATGAGGATCCGATTGCCACTATTGGCAATCAACGTGAAGCATTTGAAAAAGCTTTAGACTCCCACAAGCGCATTGTCGGTAAGCAACCCAAAGGGTATCGTGCACCTGTCTACAATATTACAAATGAAGTGATAGATTTGTTGATCGAGCATGATTTTGCCTATGATAGCTCGATGATGGCGGATGACATTCCCTATTTGATCAAGACGAAAAATGGGGAGCTCTATGAAATGCCAGTGCATTGGGGAACCGATGATTGGCCACCATTCGCTCACTATGATGAAATCGGATATATGATGCCTGTGCGTGGACCAAGTGCGGGGCTGGCTGGTTTTTGGGAAGAATTTGATGCTCAATATGAAGCTGGCGGATTTTTCATGCTGATTGTTCATCCGTTTTTGACCGGACGATTAGCGCGTTGGCAATTGGTGGAGCAGTGGCTGGAGAAGACGTTAGAATTCAAGGCTGTTTGGTTCGCGCCCCTCGAGGAAATTTGCGCCCATGTAAAAGCGGCCCAAAAAGCTGATCGTGATGCAGTCAGAACTGAGCATCTTCCTTATTATCAAGGCCCTCAAAATTAGAAAGCCAATTAATGAATGAGACAGACCAAAGATTTTTACGCATAGCCTATGATGAAGCCAAAGCCGGATTTGATGAAGGTGGCTGTCCAATTGGGAGTGTGCTGGCCAAGGGCGATGAGTTAATCGCCCAGGGCCGCAATCAACGGGTTCAAGGTGGCGATCCGATTGCCCATGGAGAGATGGACTG
>JBAUHS010000122.1:0-2900 GCA_049680405.1 Salaquimonas sp.
GGCTGGAACCTGCAAATCTTGCCATGAGCAATTTCGGATTAAGAAATAGATGGCTGTTGTATTTGAAAGACCGCATTGCAGTGATTAGTTATGGAATCGAAAGTTAGCTCTCAAGCCAGCTTTGGACAGTAAGTGCTTATTCGGTAAGCTAGGGTCAGATCCATTAATTAACGCGAAATGGATTTGAATGCTACAAATGGCAAAAGCCTTTGTGACCAATGGCGCATCAAAATCAGATTGCAGCTCATCCATGATCTTTTCAACTTCCTGTTTTTGGTCGGTGTTGAAAGTATAGATCGCACTTCGGTATTTGCCGCGCAGTTTGTGGTTTGATGTATTTGCATGGGTGCGCAAATGAATTTCCACAAGAACAGATAGTGGAATTTCAGCAGGGTCAAACTCAACCGATACAGCCTCAGAAAAATTATCAAAAGGAGCATGTACCTGAATATAACCCTGCTTGACACTGCGCACTCCATGCAGCGCCTGAAACACCGCCTCGGTACACCAGTGACATCCGCCACCAAATCCTATGCGTTGATGGATCAATAGACGTCGCCAATCGTAAGAGTACGTCCATTGAATTCGCAAACTTCACCAGCAACTTTTCCTTCCATAGCAGAAAAAATTGGAGCTGCTGGCGAGATGCCCATATAGGTTTTGCCTGCACATTGAAATTCGGCTGTTGAAACGCCAATTACCAAGTTACGGTCGCCAAGGCTAACAACAGCTCCCACACTCACATCCGATTTCGGGCCAAAATCGACAGCCTTCAAAGCTGCGATTTTGTCAGCATAATCATGAACATTGTCATCAAAAGCTTCTGCCAAATCGGCCGCATTTTCCGCTTGAGCTTGTTCGTCGTTCTCAATGGGTTCCGAACGATCAAGCCGTGCTGCTGACAAAAAATCTGCATAGTTAGATTTGGCTTGCTGCATCTCGGCTTCAGTCAATGCAAGCATGGTTGTTTTGAGGTGGTTTTTGTCAATCATTGTCGATTTCCTATAGGTTCAATTAGAATGGGTGGGTTTCGGGTTTTCCCCGCTGATTCTGTTAGCAAAGGGTGTGGCAGTTATTCCGTGCAAGATAACGGACATGAAAACTGTCATCGAAACACAAGCCAAAAACTCTTCCTCATTAGGAAACTCAAACTCGGCCATCATGATTAACGTAAAGAGGATGGAAGCCAGTCCGCGCGGTCCAAACCAACCCAGAAACAGTTTTTCTTTCAATGCCAGACTTGTTCCAGTTAAAGAAACCCAGATTGGAAGGATACGTACAATGGTCAAAAACAGAATGGCGATTACTAAAGCGGTAGACGTGACGTGTGAAATTCCATCCGGTAACATGATCGCACCAAAAACAAGGAAGGCAGCCATCGTGAGAATTTGTCCAGTTCCTTCCATGAATTCACTGATGAAATGCAAATCGTGTCGATAAGTATTTCCGAATACTGCGCCACCAATAAAAGCTGCAATGAAGCCATTGCCTCCAATCAGTTCCGCACCAAGATAACAACCAAACGCAGTCGCCAAGAATACAACGCCTTGCGCACTTTCCATTACCCAGTTGCTGTTTTCGGCAAAGTCCAGACCTTTTGCAACGAACCAGCCAATGATAATACCAGCGATAGGACCGAGGATGACTTGTATGATGGCAGCTGATGCAAGGCCGTCCGTACCCAACTCATTCATTCCTGTTGCCGCAAGCACTGCACCAAGCAGGACAAAGGGCAATACCAGGCCATCATTGAGGCCGCTCTCCACATTGATTGTCTGACTGAGGCGCAACGGCACTTTTGGATTTGAAACGACACTTTGACCAAGTGCAGCATCGGTAGGCGTCAGAACCGCTGCGGTTAACAGTGCCATGGCAAACCCTCCTTCAGGAGAGATAAGCCAGACCGTCAGCGTGCCAAGGGCAATCGTCAGAGGCATGCCGATCACCAGCATTCGCAATGGTAATTGAAATGTCTCTTTGAGTTTGGAAAAGCGAACATGGCTGGCATCTGCAAAGAGGATAAGGATCAGCGTTATTTCTGCCAAATATCTTGCATATTCGCGCAGCGCTTCATGCTCACCAATCATTCCAATTGGTTCGGACACCAGATAGCCTATTGCAACAAAGATGATCGGCAGAGTGAGAAACGTGCGCCCAATCAAATTGCTCAGTAGGGAGTAAATTATCACGCATGCCAAAATGCCAAATAGCACCAATTCGATTTCAGTTTCCATATGTTCCATTTTCAAGCCTTTGCAACTGGCGTCGCGCCTTGGGCAAGTTTCAATCTGGTCCACAAATTCATGTTGATGACTATCGCGGCAATTTCTGCGATGCCGGTTTCATCGAAATGGGATGAAAGCGCATCATGCAGTTTCTGGAATCCCACCGGGGAATAATCGGTTAGTCCCTCGCAATAGGCCAGCGCGGCCTGTTCGGCTGGACTATACATTGTGCTTTCGCTCCAACTTGCAAGATGTGCGATTTTTACAGGATTTATTCCCTGATCATGGGCAGCCTTGGTGTGCAGTATTAAACAATACGAACAGGCATTCATCTGGGCAACGCGCAAGCGCAGAAGTTGCGCCACTTCCTTATCAACGCTCATTTCAGCTGTGTAGCCAACTGACTTAGCCATCTGCTGGGCAATGCCATGAAATTCTACCAAATCCGGGTCAAAGCGCGTATTCTCGAATGTCACATTGTCCATTTGTTATCCCTTCAAGTTAAATTTATCGCGCCAAACAGAACGCGGTTGAGCTACTTTCCTTAAAAATGGACAAGTCAGCCTGACGTCATGATCTGCTTGTTCCAGTTGCTCAAGGAGCTCGGTTGCAAAGCGAGTACCCAATCCGCTTCCTCGCAGGTGCATCGAAATCTCGATATGGCCAACGACCATT
>JBAUHS010000123.1:0-22673 GCA_049680405.1 Salaquimonas sp.
ATTCCGTCCCTGTCTGACACCTTGTAGGGATTTGCTTTTGATTTCAGATATTTAAGCTCTGTATCGGTGAGCATGTGGCCTCCTTTCGGCAATAGTATACCGTCGGCCCTTTTCAGGGCCGTTTTCACGACTTTTTCTTAATGATTTCAGCAGGTTCGCTCTTGAAAAATACCGTCAGGAACGATTGTGTTCATAACGGTACTGCCGGATTTGTGCAAAATCAAGGTGGTCGAAGTCCGTCACGGATACCGTCACAGAAAACGACTTCATCGAAATGGCTTCCGGTGGAGATGAGTTGCGATCAATGGAAAAATCAATGATATCAAATGTTTGTGAGTATTTCGATCAACGCTGAGAAATACAAATCCACATGCGGACTATTCCCACTCGATGGTTCCGGGCGGCTTGCTGGTCACATCATAGACAACCCGATTGATACCGCGAACCTCGTTGATGATGCGGGTAGCCGCGCGGCCCAAGAATTCCATCGAATAGGGATAAAAATCAGCGGTCATCCCGTCGACCGATGTGACTGCCCTTAATGCGCAAACAAACTCATAAGTCCGCCCGTCACCCATTACACCTACAGTCTGCACCGGAAGCAAAACGGCAAAGGCCTGCCAGATTTCATCATATAATCCGGCTTTTCTGATTTCATCCAGATAGATTGCATCTGCTTCCTGCAAAATGCGGATTTTGTCTCGGGTAACACCACCCGGCAGGCGTATGGCAAGGCCGGGACCGGGAAATGGATGACGGCCAATAAAGCTGTCAGGAAGCCCTAGTTCTTTACCCAGCACACGCACTTCATCCTTGAACAATTCCCGCAACGGTTCAACAAGTTGAATATTCATGCGCTCAGGCAACCCGCCCACATTATGGTGAGACTTTATCGTCACAGATGGGCCACCGGAAAACGAAACGCTTTCAATCACATCGGGATAAAGTGTACCTTGGGCAAGAAACTTCGCATGGCCTCTGCCATCTTCCGCCAATTTTTTCGCTTCGGCTTCAAATACTTCGATAAAAAGGCGGCCGATGGTTTTTCGCTTGGTTTCAGGGTCTGCCTCGCCATCGAGTGCATCGATAAAAATATCAGCTGCATCCACATGGACTAACGGAATATTGTAATTATTGTTGAACATCTCAACAACTTGCGCGGCCTCGTCTTTACGCATCAAACCATGATCCACAAGGATACAGGTAAGCTGATCGCCGATTGCCTCATGGATAAGAACTGCTGCAACGGATGAATCAACGCCGCCAGAAAGACCGCAGATCACCCGACTGTCGCCAACCTGTTCGCGAATGGCCTCAATGGCTTGCTCCTTATAAGCCGCCATTGTCCAATCGCCTTTCAGGCCAGCGATCCTGACAAAGTTTTCATACAATTTCTTGCCGTGAGGTGTGTGGTGAACTTCGGGATGAAACTGAACAGCGTAATAATGACGCGATGCATCACCGGTGATGGCAAATGGTGCGTTGGGAGAGGTTCCATAGACCTCAAAACCTGGAGCGATTTTGGACACATGATCGCCATGGCTCATCCAGACTTGTTCATCACCATCGGCAAACCAACCATCGAGAAGATCGATACGGTTATCGTTCCGGGTAACATAGGCCCTGCCGAATTCAGCTGTTCCATGGCCGCGCTCCACATGCCCCCCAAGACAATGCATCATCACCTGCTGGCCATAACAAATGCCAAGGATTGGAACGCCCATTTCGAAAGCCGCCTTTGGCGGCATCGGTGCACCTTCATCAAATACAGAAGCTGGCCCACCGGAAAATATGATTGCTTTCGGATTAAACTCTTTCAGGAAATCATCGGTTACTTTTTGAAACGGATGAATTTCGCAATACACATTCAACTCACGCAGACGGCGGGCGATCAGCTGTGTAACCTGACTGCCAAAATCTATGATGAGGATGGAATCCGGATGGGCGGTTAAAGGTTCTGTCATGGAAAATTCGCCTTTATTGCAAAGGCAGGATGTAGCCAATGTTTCTGCTTAGCGCAATCTGTGGAGAGCAGACTTCACAGTAAAAAGTTCGTAATTTTTCTAGATCAAACTACCTGCAACGATCGCTTGCTCAAGCATGTCGATTGCTCCAGCCAACCGCTCATCCACCACATGAAGATATTCGGTCCAATCTCCCAGATGAGAAAGCTCCTTTGCGCCATCGGATATACCGCGCAGACCAATCATGGGTATTTCAAAAGCCATTACCGAACGCAGAATGGCAAAACTCTCCATATCAACCATATCCGCCTTGATATCTTCATAGGCAGAGCCGGAGATAATGTTTGCACCTGTTGAAATGCTTGCTGACGGAATATCGGGAATTCTCAACGTCAGCTCTACGATTTCAGACAAATCCAACAGCGGTGTGCAACCTTTTTCAAAGCCCAAGGGGGACGCATCCATGTCGCGGTAACTCACGCTTGAGACCTGATGAACACTTCCCTGCTCCAGCTTTGCGGAACCGGCGGACCCAAGTGAAACAACCAGATCAGGCAGCATGCCTTCGTGAGATAAACGGCAAAGGGCGAGCGACAATTGCACTGCCGCCTCAACCGGCCCGATACCTGTCATCAAAGGAGAAATGCGTTTTTGAAGATGTGGACCATATTCAGGTTCTGCCGCCATCACATAGAGAACAGACTTTCCACAGATGCTTTTAAGTTTCATGGGTAATCAGTTCAACGCAGCAATGCCTGCATTCAGCATGGTCGCGAAACTTACCCATAAAAGATAGGGAAAGAAGAGCCATGAAGCTGAAGGCAGCTCGGTTTTCGTTCTTTTCATAAAAGAAATGATCGCCCACCAAAGGGCTAGGATTACAATCAAGGCAACTTCGATTTGGTGAGCACCAAAAAAGACAGCTGTCCATGCACCATTTAAAATCAATTGGAAAAACCAGACTTTTACGGCGCCAGATTGTGGGTCCCAACGCCAAGCCAATGCCCCGGCAATACCGATCATTACGTATAGAACCGTCCAGACTGGTCCGAAAATCCAGTTTGGCGGATTAAACCAGGGCTTGTTGAGGGCTGCATGCCAGGCACCTGGGGGAAATAAAAACGCCGAAGTAAAACCAACAGCAAGCGCCAAGGCTACAAAGATCGCAAAGAATTTCAGATTTCGCATCATACTTTCTCCAAAGCCATTTTGCCGACTGGCGAACAAATTAACCTGCCCGCTGCATTACTGCAAAAAAGAAGCCATCGGTTCCGGTGGAAGCAGGTGTAAGTGTAATACATTTGAGGTCAGACGACCATGGTTTTGGTTTTTCGAAGCCGAATAGATCCTGCCAAACCTCTCCAGCAGATAATAACTCGTAGTCTGCATTACGGTCTCCAAAGGCATAAACCTGATGCTCATTTTCCTGGGGGAATACGGAGCATGTCACATAGACCAGATACCCGCCGGGGCGCACAAATTTAGCGGCCTGATCCAGCACTTGGACCTGATCATCCATCCGTGCTTCAAGCGTATCGGGCGTCAACCGCCATTTGGCGTCAGGCCTTCTGCGCCAGGTTCCAGAACCCGTACAAGGAGCATCAATCAACACGCGGTCCATCTTGCCTTCGAGTCCGGTCAATTCATCCTTGGGAGCATGAACCTGCACATTGCGGGTTCCAGCACGTTTCAATCGTTCATAGATCGAGGCAAGGCGTTGTTTGTTGCTATCAAAAGCATGAACCTGACCCTTGTTCTCCATGCTTGCGCAAAGCGCAAGTGTCTTGCCGCCAGCACCTGCACAAAAATCGAAAATCTGTTCGCCCGGTTGAGCATAAACAAGATCGGCAACCAGTTGGCTTCCTTCATCCTGCACTTCGAACCAGCCCTTTTGAAAGCCGGCCTCAGCCTGAACATTAGGCAGACGCTTTGGTCCCTTGCCGCCAGCAATCCTGATACCTTGTCTTGCGATGTCGGTTGGCTTTGCGCCCATACTATCAAGCGCTTTGAGCACTTTTTCCCGATCTGCCTTCAAGGTATTCACGCGCAAATCAAGCGGCGCTCGCTCGCTGAGGGCCTGGGCTTCTTTTACCCAATCTTCTTCAAAGTTTTCTTCCAGAAGATCAGCACACCATTGGGGCACATCAGCTTCAATATAAGCATCCGCAAAAGCAAAATCTCTTGCCTTTGCTGCTTCGAGTTTTTCAACGGGAATTTCAGGAGCAAATTTATCGTCCGTAAAGGCTTCCTGCATTTGGGCGATGCCGGTTCCCCACTGCTTATGCAGAGTGCGGAACACAAGCGAGGAGGCGCTGTCGTCATCCATCAGCCAAGCAGTGGATAACTGCTTGCGAAGGGTGTCATAAACCAGATTACCTATCGCGCTTCTATCACCTGACCCGGCAAAGCGATGGGCCAAACCCCAATCTTTTAGCGCATCAGCAGCCGGACGTTTTCGCGCCCGCATATCTTCCAGCACTTCAATGGCTGCTTGTACTCTTCCACCAAGACGCATTTACTTAAACTTTCAATATAGTTGAAATGCCGACCTCTACCATCAAAACCAGCAAAATCTGAATCGAACGCACGAAAATTTTACGCCGTTTCAGGACCACATGTTCGCCAATCATCTCATTGGCATGCTGCCATCGGAAAGCCACATAAGCGGCAGCAATTATTACCGTGAACCAGCTAGACACTCCGATGGCCAAAGATATGGAAATCAGAGCGTAAAACAGAACCGGGGACTCAAATTGGTTGGCAACGGCGCGGTTGTAGACAGCCAGATCTTCCGGCTCATTTTGCGTTGCCCTATAGGTTTGTGTTGTCACCCGGCCTTCTTTTGCAGCCTTGAAACGCGCTTTGCTCATTACAGTGTAAAGGCGGACAGCCAGATACATGTTGGCGAGAACGATCAGGACAAGGAGTCTGATTTTCCATTCGCTGGCAAAAGACCAAATTGGATCGATAAATTCCATAGGATGCTTTCCTGATTGTTTCTGACGCGAATTTCCTCGCTTCGGTTTAGGCTATTAGATCGTCCATCTGCAGGTACAACCAGATGCCCGCCAAGGCAAGTTCAGATCAAAGTCACACTGGTGTCGCAAGCCATATGTTCTAGGGTCAGGACCCTAGTTCCGATGGTAATTCGGGCTTTCCCGCGTAATGGTCACATCATGGGCGTGGCTTTCCATGAGGCCTGCACCTGTAATCCTAACAAAGGTTGCCCTGTCCTGAAATTCCTTGATGTTAGCGCCGCCAACATAACCCATTGCCGCGCGTAGACCGCCAGCCAATTGGTGAATCACATGAGACACAGGGCCCTTGAACGGCACCTGACCTTCAATACCCTCAGGTACCAATTTGTGGGTATCACTCACCTCCGCCTGGAAATACCTGTCTGCAGAACCACGAGCCATCGCACCCACAGAGCCCATTCCGCGATAAGACTTATAGGAACGTCCCTGATGCAGATAAACCTCTCCCGGGCTTTCTTCTGTACCTGCCAGCAAGGAACCAACCATGACAACCGATGCACCCGCAGCAATGGCCTTTGCCAAATCACCGGAATATTTGATACCCCCATCGGCAATAACCGGGATGTCTGCCTTATGAGCAGCTTCAACGGCTGACATGATAGCAGCTAGTTGCGGAACCCCTACCCCGGCAACAATACGCGTTGTGCAGATCGAGCCAGGACCAATTCCCACTTTGACAGCATCTGCGCCCGCATCAATGAGAGCTTTTGTTCCGTCTGCGGTCGCGACATTACCGGCGATAATTCGAACAGAGTTACTCAGTTTTTTGATTTGCATCACTGCGTCCAGCACCCGCTGGGAATGCCCATGAGCTGTATCTACAACAACCATATCGACACCCGCATCAATAAGGCGTTCCGCCCTTTCAAAACCATCAGGCCCCACAGAAGTTGCTGCTGCCACCCGTAACCGGCCATGGGCATCTTTTGCTGCATTAGGGTTTAACTGGGATTTCTCGATATCCTTGACTGTGATCAAGCCGACGCAGTTATAATTATCATCAACGACTACAAGTTTTTCAATGCGGTGTTGATGAAGCAACTTTTGCGCTTCTGACTGACTGACCCCATCACTTACAGTGACGAGATTTTCATGAGTCATCAATTCGCGGATTTTCTGTTTCGGATTGGAGGCAAAGCGAACATCGCGGTTTGTCAAAATACCCACCAGCTTGCCTGCCGCATGTCCGCCAGTGCCGCCATTTTCAACGACCGGGATACCGGAAATCCGATTGACCTTCATCAGTTCAAGCGCGTTTTCAAGTGTAGCATCCGGTCCGATGACGACCGGATTGACGACCATGCCAGATTCAAACTTTTTGACCTGACGCACTTCTTCGGCTTGTTCAATTGGTGTCAAATTACGATGGATCACCCCCATACCGCCAGCCTGAGCCATGGCGATCGCCAAACGAGACTCTGTTACTGTGTCCATGGCGGAAGAAAGAATGGGCAGATTAAGCTCAATGTCTTTTGCAACCCGTGAACTTATATCAACTTGGCCCGGCATCACCAGGGAATGCCCTGGCTGTAGCAATACATCATCGAAGGTGAGTGCTAGATCACCAGTGGAAGCTTCAATTATTTTGGACATCGCCGACCTTATTCCTGCGGTTTTTCCGCTCAGATATTCGTTCCTAGAGATTTCTTGAAAAAACCAGAAAGACTCTATGGGTTGGCAAGGGTCGTTACCATGACATCAAGACAAGTGCAAAGCTAAAGCACTATCTAACGCAAGAAAAATGTGGGCTTTTGCAGAACCAGTTTCTATTTCTTTTGAAGATATTCAAAGATGATCAGGGTTTCGCTTTCGCCGGAGACTTTTTTGAGCCATTGCGGCACCTTGTTTTGCAACAATTGCACTCCAAATTTTGCCTGATCTTCCTTGCCCAGGGCATCTGGAAGCGGAAACCAGCAAAAAGCGATGTAATCAGGGTTTCGGCGCTCCGCGATTTCGATGGCCTCAGCCTCGGAGCCGAAAAAGAACCGTCTTGTATCCAGAATAGCTTGATCATTGCGGTGATAATTGCCGCCAACCACGCTGTGGTTTGTGAAGACCAGAATAGATGGACCAATGTCAATGGCATTCAGAATATAGCCTTTGGGCAACGTATTGAGAAAAACGTACTCTGATTGTGCAGAACATTCATTTTTTCCGGCGATAGGACTTTGGGGCAAAGGTCCCAGGGTCCGCGTCACAATTTCAACGGGCTGCTCATTGGTTGGCGCTGAATTGGCAGGCATGATCATTTTACCCAAAATGATCCAGGTCGGAGAAATGAGCAGCAGACAGGTTAGCCCCGTTGCCGCCAAAGCCATGGGCCGTGACCTGCTATATCTGGCATTGAAGTAGTACCAAGCAGTTTGAGAAAGGATCGCACATATAGGAACAATCGCGAATATGCCAATGCGGTAAGTTCTAACCTGAAAGAAGCCAAGCAGGAGACAAATGACGATCGTAACCCACAGAGCAAGAAGCCTTGGATGGGACGGGGTTTTTACAATGATATATAGCCCAAGCCCAATGACAAAAATCAGATAGAGCGGCATGCCGACCCAACTTGAATCATTTTCAATCACATAGGCAATGAGGCCCTTTGCTTCGACAATCTGGTTCAGCCATTCAACCCGAAGCTCATCGGATATGCCAGACATCGGGCCAAGGCTGCATTGAGGGTAAAGGCCATAGAGCAATGCCAGAATGCCTGCAGCCAATAATCCGCCAAGCGCCAGCCTTGCGGCAATTGTCTTGATCTTGCTTTCAAATGACAGTGTATTTGTAGCGAAAGACATCACAACAAAAGCAGCTGAAATCGCCAATAATGCGGTTAGAAAGAGAATGGAGTTAACGTCACATAAAACCCTGAGCCAGTTTTCAGGCGGAACGCTGATAGGATAAAACACCAAACTTGTGACTGTCATAGCGATTGCTGTTTTCCGCAATCCAGTGCCATATTTGTCAATTCCAAGCGCCCATTCGAAACCCAGCCAGCAGAGGATGAAGAGCATCAACAATAGGCCATCAAGGCCAATAACAATCGACAGCGCAACACTAGCTCCAATCAGATAATGGCCCATGTTTTCATCGGCTTTGACCAACCCGAGGAGCGCGACGCAGTAAATGAGAATCTGAATGCCATGGTGGTCAATTCTGCTGGGGGCAAATTCAACCATCGCGGCACTACAGGTCACGATGAAAATAAGTGCCAAGAGGCGATTTGTTTTCGGATAAACCTTTTCACAAATGGCAAGCAGTACAAATACAGTGGCAATCAGAAGAAGTGTCGGCCAAACCAGTGCGGCCAGCCGCTCGGCCGATTGGGTATCCACGAAAAGGTCAAAAAACCATATTAGACTTGCGATAGGAACATCCACAAGGCGGGACCAATGCATATCACCACCATCGGGCAGGTTCATACGTGGAACGGAGACATCAAACCAGCTTTGACCTGCCATCCAGTTGCGAACCTGGTGCAGCCGTAAAAAATCGTCCGGGTCAATAAAACTGCCTTCCTTGAAGAAAGGCACTATTGCGCGAAAGTTCCAAGCCAATTGAAACAGTAATACCCACAACACAACTTTTGCAGCCGACACTTTATCGTTTCCAGCATCAGGTGCTTCCGGTGCCTTAACCTGCGGTGAATTAGATGAGGTATGTTCAGCCATTATGGGTTGCCCATGCAAAATGATGCTCAAACGCGTTAATTGTCGCAGAAATCTGAACCATACTTCGGCGATACCCTTTAATATTTAATTTACGTGGGACGGATAGGTTAATGAAAAGGCAAACCAAAGTTGGCCAAAGATCACCGATGATCCATATGTGGGGAAATAATGCTTCAGTTATCAAAGAAGGAAAAGGCTGCGATGGCCAAACGTGCGGAAATCGCCAAAACTGTCAAGATAGCCGTGCTTGTTCCTTGCATGAATGAAGAAGTGACCATCACCAATGTGGTGAAAGATTTCAAACAATCTCTGCCCAATTGCACAGTCTATGTTTATGACAACAACTCAACCGATAGAACGGCAGAGCTTGCTGAAAAAGCAGGTGCCATCATCGGCTATGAAAACCGCCCGGGAAAAGGTAATGTTGTGCGCCGGATGTTTACTGATATTGATGCAGATATTTACATCATGGTGGACGGCGATGATACCTATGATGCCAGCAAGGCCCCGGTATTGGTGGACCGTTTGATTGCTGAAAATGCCGATATGGTTGTAGGCGCTCGAATTGGCGCAGATTCAGATCACCAACGCGCAGGACATGCGGCTGGAAACAAACTCTTCAATATTCTCTACACTTCACTGTTTGGCCGTGAGTTTACCGATATATTTTCAGGTTATCGGGCGTTTACGCGCCGTTTTGTAAAGTCTTTTCCTGCAGTATCGGCCGGTTTCGAGATCGAGACAGAATTGTCTGTCCATGCGTCTCAGCTTCGCCTGCCTGTCGCTGAAGTGGCTTTTCCCTATAAAGACCGCCCGGAAGGCTCTGAGAGCAAACTCTCAACCTTCAAAGACGGAATGCGGATATTAAAAACCATTGTCGTTCTGCTCAAAGAATATAAACCGCTCTACTTCTTTGGCGGTGTAGGCCTTGCGGGTATCTTGTTTGCCTTTGCGTTGGCAACGCCGCTCTTGATTGAATACAGCCAAACCGGCCTTGTGGAGAGGTTGCCAACTGCAATCCTTTCAACAGGTATTGTAGTCGTATCTATTCTATCAATCACCGCCGGAGTTGTGCTGGATTCCATTCGACGTATGCGCGCTGAAATCAAACGCATGTTCTATAATATGACCCGCACAAGAGCGGGCGAATAAACCAATCCATCCGACGAAGGACATTTACCATGATGAAGACCGAACCAAACTTTGACGCTTATCTGCGCCAATTTGAAGAGAATTACGAGAAACTGAATTATTCTGGCAATCTTTCTTCAAAAGTCCTGTCTCACTCTCATACGGTTTTGGAAAAAGCGTTCACCAAGGATGACCACTTCGGTGATGTGGTGGAAATCGGCGTTGGTTCCGGTCGTCACCCATCTGTGGTTCGCCATAGCTATGACCGTTATGTCATGACCGATTATAATGACCGCATGCTGGACCAGGCACGTGAGCGTTACAAAGACGATGATCGCTTTGATTATGCCGTTGAAGACGCGCGTAAGCTATCCTTTGAGGACAACAGCTTTGACCGCCTGATAGCAACGCATGTGTTGGAGCATCTTGTGCACCCCCATGAAATCCTACGCGAATGGACACGGGTTCTTCGCCCCGGAGGCACCCTGTCCCTGGTGCTGCCATGCGATCCGGGCCTTGCCTGGCGTTTTGGACGGATGATCGGTGTTCGTAACCGCGCTGAAAGCGCTGGCCTTGAATATGATTACTGGATGGCGCGCGAGCATGTGAACTCAATTTTCAATCTGGTGACATTCATCAACTATTACTTCAAGGATGTTCAACAAACCTATTGGCCGATGCGCCTACCCTTCCCGGATATCAATTTGATTTATGCGGCCAATATAAAGGTCTGATCAAACTCAATGGCGCACCCAATCACCACCGGTAACTATTTTATCATCATTGCTTGCGTGGTTGTTGTTGCGCTTGGTCAGCTATTGTTCAAAACGGTAGGCACGCGCCTTGGAGCCCAGGGCTTCGAGGCCCTTCTGACTGACTACAAAACTGCTGGAATTTTCCTTGGGGCTCTGGCCCTTTATGGATTATCCACATTGGGATGGGTACTTGCTTTGCGCAGCGTACCGCTATCCACGGCCTATCTCTTCATGTCGCTTAGCTTTGTGATTGTACCAACAATGGCCTGGGCTTTTTTGGGTGAGCCCATTTCAGGACGCTTCATGATCGGAAGCGCCCTGATTATGAGCGGTATTGTTTTAGCGGCTAGTTAAAGCCCTAAACCACCTATACAGACATATTTAGATTCCAGATAGTCCTCTAAACCTTGATGGCCGCCTTCGCGCCCAAGCCCAGACTCCTTGAAACCACCAAATGGCGCTTCAACGGTTGTGATGACACCTTCGTTGACGCCGACCAGACCATATTCAAGGGCTTCTGAAACACGGAACATGCGCCCCAAATCAGAAGTGTAGAAATAAGCTGCCAGACCAAACATCGTGTTATTGGCGAGAGCAATTCCCTCTTCCTCGGTCTTGAACTTGTATATCGGAGAGATCGGACCAAAGATTTCTTCCTTGGTGAACCGCATTCTTGCTTTTGCATCGGCAATAACTGTTGGCTCAAAAAATGTTCCGCCAAGGGCATGGCGCTTGCCGCCGGTGACAACCTTGCCGCCTTTTTTAGTGGCATCTTCGATCATCGCTTCAACGCTTTCAACCGCTTTCATATCTATCAGCGGGCCCTGCTGCGTTCCGTCCTCTAGGCCGTTACCTACTTTCAACCTGGACGCGGCCTCGGCAAACCTTTCTACAAACTTGTTGTAAACCTTGGACTGAACCAGAAAACGGTTGGTGCAAACGCATGTCTGGCCGGAATTGCGGTATTTGGCTGCAATTGCACCTTCGATAGCGCGATCAATATCGGCATCATTGAAAACAATAAACGGGGCGTTCCCGCCCAATTCCATGGATACTTTTTTCACGGTACCGGCACATTGTTTCAGCAACAGCTTCCCGATTTCAGTTGAACCGGTAAAGGTAACTTTTTTGACAAGGGGATTGCGAGTAATTTCACCGCCAATTTCAGAAGCTGAACCGGTAAGAATATTCACCACACCAGCTGGAATACCAGCTTGCTCGCACAACAAACCCCAGGCAATTCCCGAGTAAGGCGTTTGTGTTGCAGGTTTCACAACCGCGGTACATCCCGCAGCAATGGCAGGGCCGATCTTTCTGGCCAGCATGGATGAAGGAAAGTTCCACGGCGTGATGGCCCCGATAACGCCGACAGGTTGCTTTGTAACCATGATACGACGATCAGCCCAAGGTGAAGGGACCGTATCGCCATACATGCGCCGCGCCTCTTCTGCGTACCATAGAACATAGCTGGCAGACATGCCCACTTCACCGCGCGCCTCAACAATTGATTTGCCCTGCTCCATGGTCAACAAACGCGCCAGTGCTTCCTGGTTGTCCATGATCACATCATGGAGTTTGCGTAACATTTTCGAGCGTTCCAGGGCGGATGTCTTTTTGAAGGTTTCAAATGCTTTTTGTGCAGCTTCAATCGCTCTTGCGGTTTCCGCCTTGCCAGACTTTGGAATGGTGCCAATGATTTCGCCTGTGGCAGGGTTATTGACCTCAATGGTTTCGCCAGAATCAGCGTCCACCCACTCTCCGGCAATCAGGTTTTTGTTTTTAAGATAAGCATTGGAATCGGCAAGCATCGAAATATCCTTCTTGGAATAGTATTGGAAACAGTCTTACGACAGGAAATGCGGGTCATAAAGTGCAAGTTTTCAATTTCTCTTTGACCTTTTAACCCCACTACATACCGCCTTGAGAGTTTTAAAATCTGTTCTGAAGAGATTTTGACACATCATAACCATCGGGTGATTTGAAGTGAGCTTCACATATCTCACTCTACTTAAAATTGCTTCAGCATTTAGCTCCAAATTGCTTCAGCATTTAGCTCCAGCTCAGGATTTTTCAATTGCGTCAGGGGTTTGTTTTTCACCTTCTGTCAGGAAATCAGTCGGATCCGGACATTCTCGAAAGATCCGGGCCGTGCAGGTTGCGCAAATGGACTGATCAAGCGTTGGAACAATCTCGGCGATAGCATCGCCCTTACTTGTGTGAACATGCTCTGTTGAAAGCGCCTCAGAGACATGAAACCGCTCAAGACGCTGGATTGCAGCAATCTGTTTTGCCTGAACATGGAAGGAACCGCCTCTTCTTTTGCGGCGGCGGGCTTCTTCGATCAACAGCTCCGCCGCGGGCAGATCGATTTCTCCAACTCCCTTTACCATGAAGAGCATATGTTTCTGCTGGGCGCGTTTGCGCTCGATTTCCCGAAACTTGCGGCGAACATGCTCTACTGATCCGAAATAAAACGGACCATCCATGCGAACGAAAGCCAGCTGAGGGCACTCGGTCAGATTGTGCGTTTCTGCACCGCGAAAAACACGGTGCTTTGTATTGGGATCAGGCGCACCAATGCCGATAAATGGATGGGCAGACTTGTTCAAGAAAATCAGGAATGACAGCATTACGCCGACATAGATCGCAAATTCAAGGTCAATGAACAGGGTGGACAGAAACGTGATCAATGCAATTGATGACTCGCTGCGGCTCGTCTGCATGATATGCCAGACTTCTTTGAAATCGATCAGTTTCCAGGCAACGAGCACAATGACACCAGCCATTGCGGGAATTGGGACATAGGCAAAGAGCGGCGCGACAAACAACAATATCAGGAACAAGAAGATAGCGGCCATCACTGCAGCCAGCGGTGTTTTGGCTCCGGCCTCATAGTTCACACCAGATCGGGTAAACGAGCCTGAAGCTGCATAACACTGGAAGAAGCTGCCGACTGTGTTCGAAAGGCCCTGGCCAATGAATTCCTGGTTGCCGTCGAGTTCCTGACCAGACTTGATCGCGATTGCCCGGGCGATGGAAACCGCCTCAAGCAATCCAACCAACGCGATAGCGAAGGCGGCAGGAGCAAGTTCACCCAGCAATGAAATATTTAAAGAGGGCATTGAAAAGCCCGGAACGATTGAAGGAATTGCACCAATAACTGTCACGCCGTTTTCCTGGCCATCCATGACAATACAGGCAAGTGAACCGACCAAAAGAGCAATCAGATAATTGGGCCACTTGGGAAAGTATTTTTTCGATACTACCGCAACACCCAAAGAGACAAATGCAATAACTGCCGAGCGCCAATCCACTTCGGTAATTTTCAAGACTAATTGCGTAAAGAACTCCACAATGTGATCGGGGCGCGGCAAATCTATGCCCAAGGCATTGTCGACCTGGCTTAAGGCTACCAAACTGGCAGCGCCCGCCATGAAACCAACCATGACAGAGTGAGAAACAAAGTCGACAAGCGCCCCCAACCTAGCGAGACCCAGTGCCAATTGAAATACCCCGACTAGAAGGGTCAGTGTAATTGCCGCCTGAATGAATGCGCCACTTCCAGGCTCAAACAAGCCGGATAATGCGCCAAATACAAGCGCGGAAATTGCCGTTGTTGGGCCGGATATGACATGCCAGGAAGAGCCGAACAAAGCAGCAATGATTGGTGTGATCATCGCCGAGTAAAAACCATATTCAGGCGGCAAGCCAGCAATAGCGGCAAAGGCAACACCTTGTGGCAGAACAATGGTTGCGCCAGTCAACGCGGCGAAAGCATCAGCCTTCATCGTTTCTGGGGTGACTATTGATCGCCAGGCTAGAAACGGAAAAACCCTCCGCAAGGAAAGTGCTTGCAGAAAACCCACCATATCTTTTAGGCGGAAGCCGGCCATGGCACCCTCTTTGCATCGGAATTGGAATTGCGTTTTACGTTAAAAACGGCGGAGTATTAAGAACAGACAAGCGTTTGAATAACAGCAGCGCGCTCAATTGAATGCACCCAGTGGAAGCGCGTTCATAGTGCCAGATCATCCGTTTGTTTCAAATTCGGTATATTATGTTCATTTCTCATATTAATGAACAAAATCAACATCACAAGCCCTGAAACGCAGATGAGCGCGGTATTCAACTCTGATAAATTGCCTCATATCCAAAATGTGATGGGAATTGCTAATTAACAGAGCAATTAATTTCCCGAATATTTCAAACTTGACTGTCATCGTTAAGATGAAAGGCTGAGATTAGCTGTTCGTATCTCGACATACTGCATTCATCAGGGTTCGAACAGAATCAATTCGGTGTTATCAATAATCATGACCATTATTCGCCTATCAGATTCCATGATCAATCAGATCGCCGCCGGTGAGGTTGTTGAACGCCCGGCTAGCGTGGTGAAAGAATTGTTGGAAAACGCCATTGATGCGGGTGCCAGCAGAATAGAGCTGATTACCGCTGAAGGTGGCAAGAATCTGATCCGCGTTACCGATAATGGCCATGGAATGGGCCGCTCAGACCTGGAACTGGCCGTGCAACGCCACTGCACCTCCAAACTGAGCCAAGACCTGCTTGATATCAAAACTCTTGGTTTTCGTGGGGAAGCTCTTCCTTCCATCGGTTCAATCGCCCGCCTCGTCATCACCAGCCGAACCGCCCAGCAGGATAATGAGGAAAGCGAAAGCAATAATGCGTGGCAAATTACTGTCGACAATGGAATAATTGACGGGCCGAAACCTGCTGCCTTGAACAAGGGAACGGTAATTGAAGTCAGTGATATTTTTTCCCGTGTCCCGGCCCGGTTAAAATTTTTGAAATCTGATCGGGCTGAAACCTCAGCGATTACAGATGTATTCAAGCGAATGGCTTTGGCCTTTCCTAATATTCATTTTCACGCTGCCGGGCCTGATCGTACAACGCTGGACTATACAGCGGGAACATTGGCTGACCGAATTGGGCAGGTATTGAGCCATGATTTTGTAAAAAATGCTGTAGCGATTGATGCTGAGCGTGAGGGCATCCGGTTGGCCGGGTTCGCCGGCTTGCCAACTTTCAATCGCGGCAATGCCTTGCACCAGTTTTTCTTCATCAATGGACGGCCAGTGAAAGACAAGCAATTGCTCGGTGCTGTTCGCGGGGCGTATAATGATTTTCTGCCGCGCGATCGTCATCCTGTTTTAACGCTCTTTATTGACCTCCCGCCTCATGAAGTGGACGTCAATGTTCACCCGGCAAAGGCCGATGTTCGTTTCAGAGACGCGGCGCTGGTTCGCGGCCTTCTGGTTGGATCCATCAAGCGTGCTATGCTGGAGGCCGGGCATCGATCCTCAAGCGAAGGCGGCGAGGGTATGGCGGCAGCTTTCAAGCAGGGCACTTTTCAAACCACTGGATATTACCAGGCCAATTCTGATGGCCGGAACGATTTTGCCAAAAACTGGAATACGCCTGTTCAGCCTCAAACAAGTGGCTTTGGTGAGAAGCAGCATGTGTTTGAAACCGAGACGGGTCCATCCGGTTATGTGTACAATGAACCTGTCCCAAATGAAGACCACGCCCAACATCCCTTGGGCGCAGCACGGGCGCAACTTCACAAAAACTATATCGTTTCCCAGACCGAAACCGGACTGGTGATTGTGGATCAACATGCCGCTCATGAGCGGATCGTGTATGAGGCTTTGAAAAAGGGTTTTCAAAACCAGCTGCCATCCCAATTGCTGCTTATTCCGGAGATCGTTGATCTACCGGAAGAAGATGTTGATCGTTTAGAACAGGCAAGCAAAGAATTTCAAAAGCTGGGTCTGCATCTTGAGAAGTTTGGCCCTGGCGCTGTTGCTGTGCGGGAAACTCCGGCAATGCTTGGTGAAGTAAACGTGCCTGACTTGTTGCGCGATCTAGCCGATGAACTAGCTGAATGGGGAACCGCTCAAAGACTTTATGACAGGCTCGCCTATGTTGCTGCCACGATGGCTTGTCATGGTAGTGTTCGGTCCGGCAGAATATTAAAACCTGATGAAATGAACGCATTGTTACGGGAAATGGAAATCACGCCCAATTCCGGTCAATGCAATCATGGACGCCCGACTTGGGTAAAGCTTGACCTAAAAGATATCGAAAGACTGTTTGGACGTTAAACCGTTGATGAATGCGATGTTTGAAGGAACGAACAGAGGCTTGCACTCAAACCTTCATGACATTAAATAATATCCAAACAGCAATTGGCGGATACGATGTTAGAGCACAGTTCAAAAGAAGCGAAAATCAGATATCTGGACGCGGATTTTCAAATCCTGAGTGCAGGTTCCTATGTGCGCTGCGCTGTTACTGGCAAACCGATAGAGCTTGAAGAATTGAAATACTGGTCTGTCGAGCGTCAGGAAGCTTATTTGGACGTCGAAACTTCGTTCAAACGTGAACTGGAATTGGCAGGCTCTTAGAGCTTGGCTTCTTTCAATTGCCTCTTTTCAAAGTTGGACAGAGTTTTCTGGATAATAATATCTGCGATAGTATTATTTTCAAAAACCAATTCAACTGATACCACCTCAGAGGCCTTCGCCAATCTTTGCGCTGCCTCGCCCATACCAAGCAGGCGAACAAAATCCTTGGATGTCGTTACCAATTGAGCTTCCATCAGTTTTGCCCGATCAAGCAATTCCACAACATCGTCACGGGTAAAAAAGTGATGATCTGCGAAAGACTTGTACTGGGCAAGATCTGCCCCCGCATCTCGCAGGGTCTGGAAAAACTTTTCAGGGTCTGCAATCCCCGCAAAAGGCAGCAGCCATTTATCTTTCCAATGACCAGCGTTCAGCAATTTCATAGAGCCTTGATAAATCGGCCTTCCACTCTTGGCGGCGCTGCGGATCACTGCCTCAGCGCTATCGTCATTGCCAACAACCAGAACACTATCAGCCAGTGGTAATTGATCTTTCAAACGGACGCGCAATGGACCCGCTGGCATGGCAAACCCATTTCCTATTCCACGGCGCGAATCGACTACCACCAGCGAGTAATCTTTCACCAGACGCGGGTTCTGAAAGCCGTCATCCATGATGATAAAATCGCAACCTATCTCGACAAGCTTTTTTGCCCCGCTCACCCGCTCGGCAGAAATCACAGTTGGCGCCGATCTTGCCAGCAGCAACGGCTCGTCACCGACATCGTGAGCATTGTGTTTTTCAAGCTGCACTTGTTCCGGACCTGAAATTCTTCCACCATATCCGCGGGATAAAAACCCGGGTTTATATCCAGCTTTAGTCAAATGTTTTGCCATGGCTAATGCCGTTGGAGTTTTGCCACCACCGCCTGCTACAAAATTACCAATGCAAAGCACGGGTACATTTACTGACCCTGAAGGTTTGGCATGCATCTTAAGCGCGGAGGCGCGGCTATAGGCCCAGGCAACCGGCCACATTAACCAAGCCTGGATTCCCGGCTTATCAAACCAGAAAGGAGGGGTTTCATTCACTGACATTTTTCATCTCCTCCAACTTTCGTTTGACCGTCAGCGGGAAAACATAAGAATCCAATACTTCAATTGTACGCTCCAGAGCACCACGCATTTCCAGCAATGTTTTTTCTCCGCCCGCAACCATGCGGTCACGCTCAGGAGGATTATTCAAAAGATATACCAGATTTGCGGCTAGCATGTTTTCATCTTCGACCAACCGAACTGCCTGATTCTTCAAAAGACTGCGATAGGAGTCCCTGAAGTTATTGACGTGCTTACCTGAAAGGATTGCAGTGCCTGTACTGGCAGGCTCCAGCGGATTTTGCCCCCCTTTTGCCGCGAGGCTTCTGCCCACAAAGGTTACTGGCGCCAGTCGAAGAAACAGCCCCATCTCGCCTATTGTATCTCCAAGATAAACGCTTGTCGTTGTGAGGATCGGCTCATTCTTGCTTCGCCTTGCGCATGTGAGGTGTGATGAGCGGATCAGTTCTTCAATTTCATCACCCCGTTCGGGATGTCGTGGAACTAATATCGTCAAAAGATCAGGGAACTGGCCGATGAGTTTCTTATGCACATTGATTACAATGGCTTCCTCACCACGATGGGTGCTTCCAGCGAGCCATACGGGGCGGCCATTGATCGCATTTTTCAAGACCTTGTGAACATTACGGTCAAAAGCGATGTCTTTGGTATCCACTTTCAAATTGCCGGAAACCACAACCGGGCGGGCGCCCAATGCCCGATATCGATCCGCATCCAAATCTGATTGGGCTATGACATGGGAGAAGTTTTCAAACAGTTTTTCCGCAATCTTGTTGGCTGATGTCCAGCGGCGAAAAGAATTATCAGACATCCTGGCATTTACCAAAACTTGCGGGATTCGCCTCACTTTCAATTGTTCAATGGTGGCCGGCCAAATCTCGGACTCTGTAAAAATAGCAAGGTCCGGTTTCCAGTGGTCAAGAAAGCGCTCTACAGCTGGCTGTAAATCCAGCGGGACATATTGGTGAAAAGTTGCCTTGGGCAAGCGCTTTTTGACGATCTCTGCCGATGTGACCGTGCCTGTTGTCATGATCGTGTGAATGCCAAGGGCATGCACCCGCTCAATGAGCGCGAGGACAGCCATCGATTCGCCAACGCTTGCAGCATGAAACCAGACCATCGGCCCGTTGGGGCGTTCAGCACTTGGATAACCATAGCGCTCATAACGGCGGGCTCGATCCTCTTTACCACGGCGCGCGCGCAACGCCAGAAACGGACCCATAAATGGGTACATCATATTACCCAGGCGGCGATAAATTCCCAGAATAATTCTTGTGGAAAGGTCGCCCATATCAACCCTCCTCTGTTTCTGGCTCGGGTTTGCCACACAATGTATAGGCCCGCCTGGTGATCCGGTTCAACTCTGACTGGACCTTGAGACGAATAGTTTCAATCTCTTCGTCATTTGCGTCGGAAGGTACGGTAAAAATTTTGCCAACAACAATAGCTGATTTTCCAAAAGGAAGATTGATTGTTGTTCTGTCCCAGCTTTTTGGCAAGACCAACCTTCTTGAAGAAGCTACTGCCATCAACACAATCGGGCGGCCGGATCTTTGCGCCAAAGTAATGATGCCGCGGCCAACCCGCCTTGGCGTGCCTTTGGGAATATCAGCGGTTTGCAGAACATTTTCGCTACGCTCGAGCGCAGCTTTCATATCCAGAAACCCCTTCAGCGCCCCTTTGCTGATGGTGTGTTTTGCATCCCGGCCACCCGAGGCTCTGATTGCCCTCGACCCAAAACTCTCTGCCACTCTTGCAGTGATTTCACCATCCAGACTTCTGGAAATCATGACTGAAGCGGAAAGACCTATCGGAATAGCTGGCAGCAAAATATGTTGCCCATGCCAGACTCCCACTATGACAGGAAGGTCCGGCGTAATCTGATCGATAATATTTTCCGGCTCAACAACCCAAGAATTGGTCTTGTAGACGAGATTCAGAAAATGCACCGCCAGAAAAGAAACAACCGGCGTGAAAAAACGGTTCTGCGACACCAAGCGCCCGGGCTTGCGTAGCCAGGCTGGAGTTCTCTTTCGCGGCGCTTTTTGTTTCACGCGATCTGGTTCAGGCATATCAGCCATGAAGTGATTTTCCGTGTGACCGGTGTCTAGCCGTAAACCCCGTCACCATCAGGATCGAGGACTTTGTGCAAATGCACAATAAAGTACCGCATATGGGCATTATCAACTGTTTGTTGGGCTTTTGACTTCCACGCCTGATGAGCAGACTGATAATTTGGAAACAGACCTACAATGTCAACTTTATCAAGGTCTTTGAATGTGACCCCCTGCAATTCATGTAGCTCGCCACCAAAGACAAGGTGAAGCAATTGCCCATCTTTTTCTATGGTCGAATTTTTGCTCTCACTGATCATATTCGTCTCCGCATTCATTTTGGAACTTGTTTAGCCCACTAATGAAGAAAACCTGCGGATTTCGCAAGCTTCATTAATGCAGGGTGGGCAGGAATGCTTGAAGCAAGCAGCGAGCCAGATTTTGGATTTGGCTGATTGTACCTGCGCTCAGTCCCCAAAATATCAGTCATTTTACCGCCAGCTTCATCCAACAGAATGTGAGCTGCGGCTAAATCCCAGTCGTGGGCGCCGGGTCTTGCCACAGCACCATCAAGGCTTCCCTTGGCGACCATTGCCAGGCGGTAGGCCAACGAGGGAACAAAAGGAAGCACTTTAGCCGTTAACTGGTTGTCATCGGACATCACTTCATTCAGCTTGCGCGAACCAGTGATTGTACCGATTGCGTGGCTAACAAGCTGATCCATTTTAGAACCATTCAAATAGGCTCCAAAGCCTTTTGATGCTGTGAAATGCTCATTCAAGGCAGGGCATTCGAGAGCTCCCGCAATGGGACGGGTGTTTTCTACAATACCTATGGAGATGCACCATTGTTTATTGCCAGCCAAAAAACCTCTGGTTCCATCAATCGGATCCACAACAAACAACCGCTCCTTTGACAACCGTTCGTCATTGTCTTCAGTTTCCTCGGACAGCCAGCCATAGCCTGGTCGTGCTGCGAGAAGTGCATCTTTCAAAAAGGCATCAACAGCAAAATCTGCTTCAGAAACTGGTGAGTTTCCGTGTTTTTGCCAAACCTCGTTTGGCGAGCCGAAAAACTTCATTGCAATCAGACCTGCCTCTTTGGCGGCAGCTGAAACAAGTTCAAGATCGTCTTTGAGTAAGTTGGGTTGAGATAGCACTGATTATTTCCCGCCTATCGTCATGCCCTGGATCAATAGGGATGGTGAATTGGTGGCACCATAAAATTTCAGATCATTTGCGGGGGTCATGGATAAAAACATATCTTTCAAATTTCCAGCGATGGTGATCTCAGCCACTGGATAAGCGATCTCACCATTTTCTATCCAATAGCCGCTTGCACCTTTGGAATAATCGCCGGTCACCATATTCAGGCCATGGCCAATCGTTTCGGTACAATATAATCCCGTGCCGATTTCTGCGGCCATTTCCTCAATCGTTTGGCTCCCTGGCTCCATCCACATATTGGTGGAGGATGGTGACGTACCGGAGCCTCCCCGCGAGGCTCGGCCATTGGATACAAGGCCCAACTCCCGTGCTGTGGCCCCGTCGAGTATCCAGTCCTGCAACACACCATCTTTGACGAATGTAATTGGCAAACACGCCCTGCCCTCCCCATCAAACGGACGTGATCCCATGCCTCTTTGTTTAAGCGGATCATCGTGAATCTGAATGGCAGAATTGGTGATTTGCTGGCCCATTTTCTCACGTAAGAAACTTGTCTTGCGGGCAATCGAAGAACCATTAATGGCGCTCGCAAGAGAACCAAGAATTCCTCCTGCAATCCGCCGGTCCATGATGATAGGGAATGCGCCACTTTTGATCTGGCGCGGATTTGCCCGTTTTACGGCTCGTTCTCCGGCGGAGCAGCCGATTTCTGTGGGCGAGCGTAAATCTTCCATGAATACAGCGCTGGTAAAATCATAGTCGCGCTCCATGGCTTCGCCCTCGCCGCAAACCATGGCCGCCGAGACGCCGAAGTTTGACCGTGAATAACTGCCTGAAAAACCGTTGGATGTGGCAAGAACAAAACCGGACACCCCCCACCCTGCTGAAGCGCCCATTGATTTAGTTACGCCTTCCACCGACAAGCCTGCTTCTTCAGCTTCTTGCCCCATCAGTGTTAGCGCATCAGCACTAGGAATGGTCTTATCCAGCATTTCAAGCTTAGGGATATCTTTTACAAGTTCTTCAGCTGGAACAAGCCCCTGAAACGGATCTTCAGGCGAAACCTTAGCCATGGCAACCGCGCGCTCGGCAATCATTTTCAGATCCGTGATCTGGTTGGTTGAGACTGATGCCACCTTGCGTCCGACAAACACCCGGAGCGAAAAATTATCCCCTTCAGCGCGGGAAGTGTTTTCCACTTTTCCCTCACGGTAAGACATGCTGAGAGACTGGCCATTGGCTACGGACACATCGCATTGATCTGCACCAGCCTTCAGCGCCATATCCACAAGCATTTGGGAGTTCTTCTCAAGCTTGGCAAAATCAATGGTCAATTCACTATCCTATCAAATAAAATCGCAGCAAACGCTTAAACCGAAGTTGCTTACCTCACAACCACCTGCAGCGTTTCACTTTT